>JAUIGA010000067.1 GCA_030430125.1 Chloroflexia bacterium
CTACGGATACGATGTCCGTCCGTCGCGCCTGCTTCTTGAGCGCCCCGCGCATGGTGGCGATCCAGGTCCGGTCAGGCTCTTCGGTGCGGACCTCGTACCACAATCCGTGTGCCCGGACGATGACGCCCGGCATCATCCCGTCCTGACCGTTGGGGTGCGATGGCCGGTCGTGGCCACCGGTGCGGCTATCGGGAACAGCTTGCGATGGTCGTCGTTTTCGTGCCAAGGGCGCTCCTGGAATTGCGGTTGGTGCTGATACGCTGCTGATGAGCATACGGACCATGCATGACGGCTGTGTATTCAGTGTTCCATCGCGACAGTCAACGGCCGGATTGCGACGTTTCCACCTTGACAACACTTGCCGTCAAGCTATCCTTACGGAAGGGAAGTGGTGGCGCTCGATGTCACCAGGTTTATAGTACGTCGCGACACCGGAGGCACCAGCCGCATGATTTCGATGACGCCAGATGCAGTCACCCAGCTCAAGGAATTCCTGACCGAACAGGGCACCCCGGATCACGCCCTGCGTGTGTTCGTCGCGCCCGGCGGATGCTCGGGTCTCCAGTATGGCATGACCATCGACGAAACGGCCGACGAGGGCGACGAAGTGCTCCAGACGGACGGCGTCACGGTTCTTGTCGACAGCTTCAGCGCGATGTACCTCGAGGAAGCCCAGATCGACTACGTGAGCTCCCTTATGGGTGGCGGGTTCACCGTCAGCAACCCGAATGCCGTCGCATCCTGCGCCTGTGGACACTCCTTCGATGCTGGCGGCAACGCCGGCACCGCGCAGGGCTGCGGGTCCGGAGCTTCCGTCGCCGGGCGGGTTTAGCGCCCAGCAAACTGCCGCAAAACCAACCTCCACCACGGGGGTGCATCTTCGGGTGATGGTGTGCCCCTGTGTACGGCTGCAACACATCGATTTGTGAATTGTTGCACAAGGGGGTTTACAGAATGCTCTTCAGCCCCTATAATGACATATCCGTAGTGGCCGAATATCGTGCCGGAACCTCCCACCAACCCGGGTGTTCCCAGATTTGACAGTTCTCCGCGAAAGAACGTTCGCACCACGAAAGAATGACGCCCCGCTTCAATGTGCCATGAGCCAGGGAGGGGGCCGGTTTTCTGTGTGCCGGGCATCTGCGCGACAACTGGCACTGCAGGGCCGAAACACAGGCTGACGAACCGATCCGTGGCGCCGTGCCGGGCGCTCTTCCCGGTCTCCGCCACACGTTGGATACACGAAGGAGTGTATAGCTAGATGAATGATGAGATGGGTAGCTACGGCGTTGCCAAGATCGACGACCTCGTCAAGGACAACATGAACAATGACGACAAGGTCGAGGTCCCCGAAGAAATCACCACGCAGATGCGGGAGGATGACGACGGCGAGCAGGAAACCGATCTCGAACGCGATCTCGACGTTCTCCAGAAGCTCGACCCCAACTTCATCAACGACCCCGTCCGCCTCTATCTGCGCGAGATCGCCGAAACGCCACTGCTGACCCACGATCAGGAAATCGACCTCGCCAAGCGGGTTGAGGACGGTGACCTGCTCGCCGTTCAGCAGTTCGTCCGCGCGAACCTGCGCCTGGTCGTATCGATCGCGAAGCGCTACGTCAATCGGGGGCTGACCCTGCTCGACCTCATCCAGGAGGGCAACATCGGCCTGATGCGCGCGGTCCAGAAGTACGACTGGCGGAAGGGATTCCGTTTCAGCACGTACGCCACCTGGTGGATTCGCCAGGCCATCACCCGCGCCATCGCAGACCAGAGCCGCACGATCCGTCTCCCGGTCCACATGGGCGATTCGATCTCGAAGTATCGCAAGACGCTCAACCTGCTGGCACAGGATCTCGGTCGCCAGCCGACCCCGGAAGAAGTCGCCGAGGCGATGTCCGTCCCGCCCGAAAAGATCCACCAGATCGTGCAGGCGGCCCAGCGAACGATCTCGCTGGAGACCCCCATCGGCAACGAGGACGACACCAGCCTTGGCGACCTGATCGCCGATGAGGTATCGGAAACCCCGTACGAAGCTGCCAGCGAGTCGATGCTGAAGCGCGATGTCAGCGCGGCACTCGACACGCTCTCCGCGCGGGAAAAGCTCGTGCTCCAGCTCCGCTTCGGGCTCGGGCAGGGACACCAGCACACCCTGGCCGAAGTCGGCGAGCAGCTGCAGATCAGCCGCGAGCGCGTGCGCCAGATCGAGAACGAGGCGCTGCAGAAGCTCCGACGGCTCGATGGCGACCGCCTCTTCGCCTACCACCAGGAACTGTAGCCGGAACACACCAGGACGCGAAATTGACCCCGCCCGGGCGACTCTTGTCGCCCGGGCGGGGTCGTTGTATTCACACGACTACTCCATGCGCCTGGCGGCGAGACCCCGCGAGTCGGGTCGCCTACGTCCCGATGCTACTGAAGACAACCTTCCATTCCCGCACCGTCGCCTTGACGACGACACCGCTGGTGCTGAACGGGTCGTTCGCGAGCATCTCGCGCGCATCCGCCTCGGACTCCGCGTTGTAGATGATCAGCGCGCCGCTGTCGTCGGTGAACGGTCCGGACTCGTGCAGCTTGCCCGCATCGAGCAGCGATTGCAGGTACTCACGGTGCGTCGGCCGTACCTGCGCGATCTTCTCCGCATCGTCGGTGTAGGTCAGGGTTGCCGTAAAGAGTGCCATTGATCGTCCTTCCGTTGTTGGTCAGATTCATGGATCTCCGGGTTCGCCGCCGCATTAGCGGTGGCGCAGTCGCGGGTCGAGCATGTCGCGCAGCCCGTCTCCCAGCAGATTGAGCGCAAACACTGTGATTGTCAAAGCCGCGCCTGGCGCGATCATGGTCCACGACGCCTGGCTCAGGAACAACCGGGACTCGCTCAGCATCCCGCCCCAGGAGGGCACCTCGGGCGGCGCGCCGGCGCCGAGAAACGACAGCGTTGCCTCGCCCAGCACCGCTTCCGCGAATACGAAGCTGGCCTGCACGATGATTGGCGACAGGCAATTCGGGAACAGGTGAAACCCGAGGATACGCCCGACACCGCAGCCGGTGCTCTTTGCGGCTTCGACAAACTGCGTGCGCGACAGCGTGAGCACAATTGCGCGCACTACCCGGGCCATGCGCGGCGTATTCACCACGGTCAGCGCCAGCACGACATTCGATACCTCGGCACCGCGCACCGCCATAATGCCAATGGCCAGGATGATCCCCGGGAACGCCATGAGGCCATCCATGACCCGCATGATCGGGGCATCCAGCCGAGGAACGAACCCTGCCACCAACCCAATCAGGCTGCCGGCGGCGGCCGTCGCGATCGAAACGCTGATGCCCACGATCAGCGACAATTGCGCGCCCTTTACCACGCGGCTGTAGACATCCCTGCCTTGCCCGTCTGTCCCAAAGAAGTACTCGCTGGAAGGTGCCTGCAGCCGCTCTCCCGGGTCCTGGAAGGTCGGGTCATGCGTCATCAGGACAGGCGCGAACAACGCGGTCAGCACGACCAGAAGCAAGAGCACGCCACCAATGAGCATGTTGCGGTGCAGGCGCATCGCGCGCCGGAACCTGCTCAGCAGTGTCGATCTCGGACGCATATCGCGAAGCGTGGCGGTCGTTGTTGCCATGAATCAACTCCCCGCCGAGCGAAGACGCGGATCGAGCACCGCCGATACGATATCGACGATCAGGTTAACCAGCACATAGGTCGCGGCGATGACCAGCACCGTGCCCTGGACCAGTGGCACATCCCGGCGCCCGACCGCCTGAATCAGGAGTCGACCGATACCTGGAATGTTGAAGATCTGCTCCGTAACGACCGCGCCGCCGAGCAGCGCCGCGACGATCAGTCCCGCCACGTTGATGAGCGGCACCATAGCGTTCTTCAACGCATGCAGGTACACCACGCGCCGCTCGCGCAGACCCTTCGCCCGCGCCACGCGCACGTAATCGGATCCCAGCACTTCGAGCATCATCGACCGGGTCATCCGCGCGAGCAACGCGGCCTGCGCCACCCCCAGCGTGATTGCCGGCATGATCAAATATTGCAGGGACTCCCACAGGCCGTCCGACAGCGGCGCATACCCGGCAACCGGCAACCAACGCAGCTTCACCGCGAACACCAGGATCAGGTTCAGTCCGAGCCAGAAAGTCGGCATGGAGATGCCGATGATCGCAATCCCCATCGTGCCCACATCGAGCCAGTTGCCCCGGTTCTGCGCCGCCACGATGCCGGTCGGCAGCCCAACGGAGATCGCGACGAGCGTGGAGAGGGCTGTCAGCAATAATGTCGGCTGGACCCTGTCTGCCAGCGCCTGCGACACCGGTTCGTTGAGAAACAGCGACGTCCCCAGGTCACCACGCAAGGCATCGCCGAGCCAGCTCACGTATTGCTCCCAGAGCGGGTCATTCAGCCCGAGATCGTCCCGAAGCGCCTGGCGCCGCTCCTCGGTCGCATCTGGCCCGAGGATGATTCCGACCGGATCCCCGGGGGTCATCTTGAGCAGCAGGAACACCCCGGTCGCCACCAGCAGCATCACCGGGATGATCGACACAAGCCGCCGGGCAAGAAAACTGATCATTTCGCGACGTCCCTCTCAGCGCAGCGCCACCCGACCACCGCGCGTGCGATGGTCGGGTGGTTGATGTGCCTGCCGGCACGGGTCAGCCGTTCAGCCCAACGTTCCAGAAGAACCAGTCGGGCATGTTGGTGTATCCGACGACCTCGTTGCGCTTCGCCCGGAGCACGAAGTTGTCGCCGCACTTGACGAACGGCATCTCGTCCCAGATGACGGTCGTGTAGTCGTCAATGATCGCCTGGAGGTTATCCGGATCCGTCTCCGCCAGCATCTGGTTGACCAGGTCGTCCTTGGCGTCGCTCGCCCAGAACCCCGGCCACGCGGGATCGTTAAACGGCTGGGTCGCCGGATGGCTGTACTGGCTGTGACCCGTGAGGAAGATCTCGTACGCATCGGGGTCGGCGCGGTTCTGCACCAGCGTCGCCCAGTCCGACACAACCAGCTCCACGGTCATCCCGATCTCTTCCATGCCCTGGCGGATGTAATCTGCCATCAGGAAGTTGTAGGGGTACTCGCGCGTCGCGAGCCATCGGACCGTCTCGCCGTTATAGCCGCTTTCCTCCAGCAGCGCGCGAGCCTGGTCGAGATCGGGCTGGTTGTAGGCATCGCTGCCCGCGGTGCTGTACCACGCGGTTTCTTCGCCACACACGGACGCATCGAATCGCACGAAGTCCTCGCGTCCGAACCCGGCCAGCATTGCCTCGCTCTGGCTGAAGCAGAGCTGCACGGCCTTGCGCAACTGCGGGTTGTCCGCGAAGAGTCCCTTCGCCTTGTTGAAGTGGGGGCTGTACCAGTAGTACGGCTTTTACGATCACGGCCTCGACCGAAGGATCGAGATCTACCATGTCGTAGAGATCGGCCGGGAGCGTCTCGGCAAAGTGATACTCGCCGGTGATGACCCCGTTGCCGCGTACCGATTCGTCCGGCACCGGCACAAAGTCGATGCCGTCGAGATACGGAGTGCGACGGCCCGAGAGACCATCTGGCTCCTCGTCACGGGCGACATAGTCATCATTTCGCACGAATCGCAGATACCGGTCCACCTGATGCTCTTCGAACCTGAATGGGCCAGTCCCGATGAGCTGGTCCTCCGGAATCTGCTGGTCGCCGGCTGCCTCCGCCACCGCCGCAGGGGTAATCATCGCCTCAGAGCGCGCCAGGAAGCTCGGCAACACACCGGAGGGCTCGTTGAATGTCATCCGGACCGAGCTGTCGTCCGGGGCATCGATGCTGTCGAGCCGCCCGAAGATCAGCTTGCCGCGGCCATTTATCGCGCCCCACCGGTTGAGAGACGCCACGACATCAGCGGATGTCAGTGGGTTGCCATCGTGAAAACTCACGCCCGAACGCAGCTTGAAGGTGAACTCCGTGCCATCGGCGTTGACGTCGTAGTCATCGACCAGCATCGGTTGCGGCGTGAAGGTGGAGTCGTAGGCGAACAGTCCCTCGAAGATTTGCTGGGACACGTTGTTCGTCACGGTCGCCGTTGTGAATACCGCATCGGCCACCGCGGGCGGCTCGCCGATGATGGCCACCTGGATTGTCCCGCCCTCGGTGGGTTCCGGCTCGTCCTGCGCCGCTCGTACAGCCGGCAGGCCGCCCAGCGCGAGTGCCCCGGTGGCACCAGCCGCCCCGAGGGCGAATTGCCGCCTGGTGCTCGACACTCCGTGAATCGATTGCGAAAGGCGTTTGTTCATGGATGACCTTTTCTCCTGGGCATGGCTCATGCCCTTCAGCGAACTTCACCCCTGACCACGTTGTCGGATATCAGCACGTTATCTAAGATTGCTCATGCTGTAAACAGTGTCGTGCCGGGATAGGACCGACCCTCCGGTTTCCGGGCGCATCCAACCAGGACAATCCGTTCGCATGAGCACCAGGCAATCCGACAACGCGAAGGTCGTCCCCCTGCGTCAGCAGTATCTCCAGATCAAGGCCCGGTATCCGGATACCATCCTGTTCTTCCGGCTTGGCGATTTTTACGAGACATTCGACGATGACGCCAAGACGGCCGCCGAGGTGCTCGACATCGTGCTCACCGGTCGCGAAATGGGCAAGAACCTCCGCGTGCCGATGGCCGGCATTCCCTACCACAGCGCCGACGGATACATTGCCCGACTCATCGCCGCCGGCCACAAGATCGCCGTCTGCGAGCAGATCGGCGAGCCAACGAAGGGTCGTGGCCTCGTCGAACGGGATGTCACGCGGGTGATCACGCCGGGCACCGTCATTGACCCGGACATGCTCGACACCCGGCAGAACAACGACATCGTTGCCGTCGTCGTCGATGACAAGCGCGGTGGCGTCGCCTACGCCGACATCTCCACCGGCGAGTTCCGCACCACGCAGATCACAGCGAGCGGGCCGGAGGAGCTTCTGCTGGCGATTGGGCGCGAGCTGCTGCGACTCCACACCGCCGAGGTGGTACTGCCCGCCGATCTCACAGACAGCCTGCCCCTGCCGATGGCGTCGTGGTTGCCGGACACCGCCAGCGTCAGCCGGACCGAGGCCTGGCGCTGGCAGGAGGATCGCGCCGCCGATGCCCTGAAGCGGCACTTCGACGTCGACGCCCTCGACGGATTCGGCTGCGCTGGCAAACCCCTTGCCGTGCGCGCCGCCGGCGGGCTGCTCAAGTACCTGCAGGAAACCCAACTGTCTGGTCTTCAGCAGGTGGTGTCGCTCGCCACGTACAGCACCGACGGGTACATGGCACTGGATGCCCAGACCATCCGCAATCTGGAGCTGGTGGAGAGCCAGCGCGGTGACCGCCAGCACAGCCTGATCGCGGTCCTCGACCTCACCAGGACCCCGATGGGGGCGAGGTTGCTCCGTCGCTGGATCAGGCAGCCCCTCCTCGATCTCGACGCACTCAAGCTGCGCCTGGACGCGGTCGAATCGCTGGTCGGCGACGCCAGCACCCGCGCCAATCTGCGCGAGCGACTGCACAAGGTTGGCGACATCGAACGCATCACCAATCGTGCCGTCACCGGCGCCGCCACACCACGGGATATGGGTTTGTTGCGCAATGCGCTTGCGGTGGCGGCGGACCTCGGCCCGCTGGCGGATGGCGTCACCCATGCCCGCGCGATTCCCGCGCATGCGGAGCTCGCGGCCATGCTGCAGCAGGCGCTGGTCGATGAGCCTCCAGTCGCGTTCGGCAAGGAAGAGGTCATCCGGGGCGGCTTTGCCGGCGACCTCGATGGCTACCGGGTGCGTGCGTCGGAAGCTCGCGAGTGGATCGCCAATCTCGAGCGCACCGAGCGAGACCGAACCGGTATCCGATCGCTCAAGGTCGGTTACAACCGGGTGTTCGGCTACTACCTGGAGATCACCACAGCCGCGCTGGCATCGGCCGACCGCGACCGCATGGCGCGCGGCGAGGATGGCTCTTCGCTGCCGGACGACTACATCCCCAAGCAGTCGCTCACGAACGCCACGCGCTACTTCACCCCCCAGCTCAAGGAATACGAGACGCTGGTCCTCAACGCCGAGGAAACGCTCACGTCAATGGAGCAGGATGTCTTTCGGCGTGTCGTGCGGCGGGTGGGCGACGAAGCGGGCAAGCTGCTCGATACCGCGTCGGCCATAGCCTGGCTGGACGCCGTCACCGCGCTCGCCGAGGTTGCTTCGCGCAATGGCTACGTGCGCCCGCAACTCGATGACGGCACCGAGGTTTCCATCACAGCTGGCCGCCACCCGGTCCTCGAGTCCACCCTGCCAGCCGGGGAGTTCGTGCCCAACGATGCCGACCTGGACGCAGCGGGCAATCAGATCGTGGTGTTGACGGGTCCAAACATGGCCGGCAAGAGCAGTTGGCTGCGACAGGTCGCGCTGATCGCGCTGATGGCACAAATCGGGTCGTTCGTGCCGGCCACCAACGCGCGTATCGGTCTGGTTGACCGGATCTTCACGCGGATCGGCGCGCAGGACGACATCGCCACCGGGCAGAGCACCTTCATGGTCGAGATGCTCGAAACCGCGAACATCCTGCACCATGCAACTCCGCGCAGCCTGGTGGTGCTGGACGAGATCGGACGTGGCACCAGCACGTACGACGGTCTGGCGATCGCCCGGGCTATCGTCGAGTACATGCACAACGCCTCGCACCTTGGCTGCAAGACGCTGTTCGCCACGCACTACCACGAGCTCACGGAGCTCGAAGGTGTGCTGCCTCGAGTGCGCGCGTTTCGAATGGACGTACTCGAGGAAGGCGACCAGGTCGTGTTCCTGCGGCAGGTCGTACCGGGCGGCGCCGATCGCTCGTACGGAGTGCACGTGGCGCAGCTTGCGGGGATGCCGCGCGCCATCGTCCGCCGGGCCACGGAAATCCTCGCCGATCTCGAATCGAACGGGAATGGCGACCAGCAACCCGGCCATCGCCGCGCGACGATGGCACAGCCCGTTCCGGACGAACCGGCCAACCTGCAGCTGACGTTCTTCAACGACGAACACGCTGTCGTCGGAAGACTCAGGAACCTCGAGGTCGAGTCGCTGTCGCCGCTGGACGCACTGACCCTGCTCTACGAGCTCAAGCGGGAAACGACCGCGTAGCGCAACCAGGTCCAGGTAAACACCTGCTAGATTCCCTCGCATTGCCACGTACGGGCGGCCCTTGTGGCCGCCCTCGACGCACCAGAGCGCAACCGATCTCACCAAACAGATGAAACCGAATGCAAGGACTCCGTTCCCTAGCCAGCATCCCCAAGCTCGATGACCGACCGCAGCGTCTCGCCGCGCTCCATTGCCGCGAATGCCGCCTCGACGTCGTCGAGACCGATGGTTCGCGACACCAGGCCGTCAAGATCCACCTTGCCCTGCTCGTACCACGTTGCGACGGTGGGGAAATCACGTGTCGGCAGACAATCTCCATACCAGCTGAACCGGATCGATCCGCCGAGGTCGTACAGCCGTCCCAGCGGCACCTCCGCGATCGAGGAGCTCGGGCCGGCAACTCCGACCACCGTGCAAACTCCCGCGAGATCGCGGGACAACAGTGCCTGCATGGTCGTGGTCGGGTTGCCGACCGCCTCAAAGGCGTACGCCACACCGAAGCCGTCCGTGATGCGCTTGATCTCCTCGACCGGATCGCCCTCGGACGCATTCACGGTGTGGGTAGCGCCAAACCCTTTCGACCATTCGAGTTTGCGCGGGTCGATATCCACCGCGATGATGGTCGTGGCACCCGCCAGCCTCGCCCCCTGGATGATCGAGTCGCCAACGCCTCCGCAGCCGAACACCGCCACGGTTGAGCCTGGAGCGACACCAGCGGTATTGATCGCCGCGCCGATACCCGTCATCACCCCGCAGCCAATCAGGCTCATCTGCGCGGGAGGCAGGTCGTCGCTCACGGGGACGCACTGCGCCGCGTGCACCAGCGTGTACTCGCAGAAGGTTCCAATACCGAGGACCGCATTCAACTCGATGCCATCCCGCTCGGCCGTCATCTTCTGCGCGGCGTTCAGGCTCGCGGCACACAGGTGCGGCTTGCCGGCAAGACAGAATCGGCAGGCGCCACAGGGAGCCCGCCACGCAAGGATGACGTAGTCACCCTCGGCCACATTGGTCACTCCGTCGCCGACGGACTCCACGATGCCGGCGCCTTCGTGGCCCAGCAGGAGCGGTACCACGTCGGGGCCAAACACCCCGTTCTTGGCGGACAGGTCCGTATGGCACACCCCGCTTGCAAGGATGCGCACCCGGGCCTCGCCCGGTCCGGGCGCCGGAACGATGATGTTCTCCAGCTCGCTGGGCTGACCGATCTCCCTCGCCACTGACCCTCTCGCGACGACTGCGTCCGTCATGGCGCCACTCCTTTCCTGCGCGTCCTTGCGTGTCCGATCAGCGATACCATTGCACGCTTCCACCTTTCCCGCAAACACGTGGTGCCATATGCATCCAAAACCGCGCGCCTCAAACGCAGGAAGCGGCGCCGTGCACCGGATGTATCGCCAGCGGGTCGGGGTAGCGCGGATGTGATCGTGCCGGGTTGCCAGCGCCGAGGGCGACACGAGAAAAGACACCCAACAATGCCTGGGCACCTCGAAAGTGGGCGTCAGCGGTTGGTGAGCATCCTGCCAACCAGATCGGCGGCAGGGACTTCCCTGCATGTCCAGGAGACGCAGACGCGCGTGCACCAGGTGTCGCCACTCGGATAGGTCTTGCAGTCCCACTCGTAGCGATCGCACTTGTCGCACAGGATCAGCGTGCCACGTGTGGTTGCGCGCATCACCACACCTGGATGAACGTCGATCACAACGCCACCCTCGGAATCGTCGCTTTTGGACCCGTCATCCGCCACCGTTGTGAACCTGATGTCCTTGCGATCCATCCTGACCTCCTTCGGTCAGTACGGGTTCGCCCTCGGGTTCATTCAGCATAATGGGTCCACATTCAATGATCATACGCTTTGCCTTGATGGTACAACGCCGAAAACAGGCTCGACTGAATCGACACTAGTAGATATGGAGATTCGCCAGCAGGTCCATTTGGTTGTCAACCAACTCCAGCAGATCCATGTTGTGCTTGATCATGCGGGTCCGCATGTACACGCGCATCCACTGCTTGAAGAGGTGCGCCTCGTATCGTTGCATCATCACCTCTGCCGGCATCGTGCATTCACCGATAAGGTTCGCCAGATACATGGCACATTCGAAACCCAGCGAAATTGACTGGAAGTAGGGTGATCCGACGGCTGAGTCGCCGAGGAGAAGGGCCGGTTTCCTCGCGAGCGGATGGCCAACCATGCTGTGACACTGGAGACTTGTCCAGTTGCGGGCACGGTAGAGGTCAA
>JAUIGA010000068.1 GCA_030430125.1 Chloroflexia bacterium
TGGATGCGACCCGCCTCCACGCAGGCATTCTCGTCGCGCTGGGTTGCGCGATCCTGCTCTGGTATCTCCTCTTCCGTACGTCGTTCGGATTCAAGGTTCGCACCGTAGGTCTGTCACGCGGAGCTGCAAATTATTCCGGCATCTCCTGGAAAAGCGTGTTCGTCATATCGATGGCCCTCTCGGGTCTCCTGGCCGGCCTCGCCGGCGCCGGCGAGGCCCTGGGCCTCCACGGGCGGCATCTTGCGGTGCCGCCCGGTTACGGCTTCACGGCAATCGCGGTCGGACTGGTCGGCCGCAACCATCCGATCGCCATCATTCCGTCAGCGCTGCTCTTCGGTGCCTTGAGCGCAGGCGCACCCGCCATGCAGGCCGACGCCGGTGTGTCATCCGAGATTGTGCTCGTTTTGCAGGGGTTGGTCATTCTCGCGGTCGCCGCCTTCGCCTCTGCATACCGCATACCTGGGCTGCGCCGCCTGGCAATGCCTCGCATGTCGTCCGGACGCATCTGATTCCGGTATGAACCACCGTACGGGGGAGAACACCTGGTGAGCGACTTCTTCACGATGGCCCTGGTCACGGCCACACTTCGCATGACCACACCGCTGCTCTTCGCGGCGCTCGGCGGCGTGCTCTCGGAGCGGTCCGGCGTGATCAACATCGCTCTCGAAGGGATGATGCTCACCGGCGCGTTCTTCGCCGTAGCGGGTACATGGTGGACCGGCAGCCCGTGGCTGGGACTCGTGATCGGCGTGCTCAGCGCCGGGGTCGCCGCCTCCATCCATGCGTACTGGAGCATCACCCTGCGGGGCAACCAGATCGTTGCCGGCACAGCCGTCAACCTCATCGCCGCCGGGTTGACCGCCTTCCTGATCCAGACCATCTGGGGCCAGGCGGGCGGCTCCGCGTCCGTGGAGAAGCTGCCGAACATCGCCAGCGGTGTGAACGTGCTGTTGCCGGTCGCCTTCCTGCTCGTACCCGTCGTGCACATCTTCCTGTTCCGCACGAAGCAGGGTCTCCACCTGCAGTCGGCAGGGGAACACCCGCAGGCGGCGGAAAGCGTGGGTATCGACGTCACCCGTAATCGGTACGTCGCGGTGATCGCCAGCGGACTGCTGGCCGGACTCGGCGGCGCGTTCCTGTCGATTGGCGACCTGTCCTACTTCACGCTGGACATGACCGCCGGGCGCGGGTTCATCGCGCTCGCGGCGGTCATCTTTGGCGGATGGACCCCAATCGGCGCGATGCTCGCGGCGCTCCTGTTCGGCGCATCACAGGCCGTGCAGATCCAGGCACAGGCCACGGCAGACTTCCCCATCTCCACCGACCTTCTGCTCGCCTTCCCCTACCTGCTGACGCTGATCGCTGTCACCGGACTCATCCGCGTATCCACCCCACCCGCGGGACTGGGCACCCACGCCACCGCACATTGATCCCGAGACCGGGTGGCGACCGTCTCCAGACGCCAGGGGCCACCCAGCAGTGGCGTTCGCCGGCACCGCAACAGGCGCGCGGGACGAGACGGACCACCCGGATTGCACCTTGCCCCGGCCCCGGCCGACGGCGCACATTCTCCACCCGGCAGCAGGAAACGCGACGATGCGCCGTCGTTCCTGCTACGATGGAAACAGGAGTGTACCGGTCGCGCTCAGGCAGGGTGTCGCCGCGAGGCATGTGGGGCGGAGAACATGGATCAGGCAATCCGAATCCTGATAGTCGAACGCGAACCGTTGTTTCGGCGCGGTCTCGTGTCATGTATTCGTGAAAGCGAAGCGTTCGAGCTGGTCGAGGCGGTCGGTATGTTGGAAGACGCCATACGACTGTCTGAAGTACACACGCCGGAAGTGATCCTTGTTGGCACCATCGCCCAGGGCGTATCCCCGGTGGACGGCGCAGCCAATCTGCGGAAACGGCACTCCACGGCGACCACGATCGTGATATCGCCGTTGGAAAGCGACGACGAGTTGTTCGCCGCGATCCGGGCCGGAGTTTCGGCATATTGTGGCCGCGACATCGATGAACCCGAGCTCTACAGCCTTATCCGTCGTTCGGCGACGGGCGAATATGTAATCAACGAGCAACTCCTGTCTAAACCCTACGTCGCCGCCAGGGTGCTGGACCAGTTTCGGGCCACCGCGCAGCACGAGCCGCGCCTCGACGAGTCGTTCATGCCGCTCACCGAACGCGAGCTTGAAATCCTCCGCAATGTCAGCTCCGGGCTTACCAACTCCGAGATCGGCTATGCCCTCGGGATCAGCTCCCAAACCGTCAAGAATCACGTCACCTCAATCCTGCGCAAGCTGGCCGTCAACGACCGCACCCAGGCCGTCGTCACCGCACTGCGCCACGGGTGGCTGTCGATCGATGACGATGACCGGGTAGATGCCGTCACATACCACGAATCGGCCGGGACAGGTGTCAGGCGTCAGCAGGGCCATTGACGGAACCGCCGCATGGCGGCACCATTGTCCTCAATGTTCATTCGCAGGAAAACGACCCGCCCGCGCAGCATGTTCCGGGCGGGCGATCGACCACATTTGGTGGAGGCGACGCAGCAATGGTACTGAGCAAGATGGTTGGCGCGCGCGTACGACGCAAGGAAGACCCTCGCCTGATTACCGGCAGCTCGACCTATGTCGATGACGTACGCCTGCCCGGGATGACCTATCTCGCCTTTGCCCGCAGTCCCTACGCGCACGGGGTGATCACCAACATCGATACCTCCGCGGCAGCGGCACTTCCCGGCGTGGTCGCCACGCTGACCTATGACGACCTGGCGGGGATCATGGCCGAGGTTGCAGGCGAGGCGCAGGGGGAAACGTCGGGCGAAGAGCCCGGCGAAGACGAGGTCGACGACATTCCCGTCCCATCCATCCTTCCCCTTGCCCAGAACAAGGTGCGGTATGTCGGTCAGCCCGTGGCCGCCGTTATCGCCGAAAGCCGAGCGGTTGCCGAGGATGCCGCCGAGCTGATCGAGATCGAGATCGATCCGCTGGACGTGGTCACCGACGTCTTCGATGCGATCGCCGATGGCGCGCCACGAATCTACGACGAAGCGCCTGGGAACATCGCTGTGCGATTCGGTGGCAAGCGGGGCGGCGACACAGATCCTGCATTCGCCTCGGCTCCAATCACCATCAAGCAGCGCATCCGCAGCCAGCGCGTGAACGCCGTGCCGATGGAGCCACGTGGCGTGGTTGCCACGCGCGATGCCGTCACGGGTGGCCTGACATTCTGGACCAGCACGCAGGCGCCGCACTGGAACCGGAACGCGATCGCGAAGGCACTCGGACTGAGCCAGGGGCAGGTACGCTGCATCGCGCCCGAGGTCGGCGGGGGCTTCGGCCAGAAGATCGGCGCCTACCCCGAGGACTACGTCGTCACCGCCGCGGCCTGGCATCTCAATGTCCCGGTGAAGTGGATCGAGACCCGATCCGAGAACATGCTGTCCAGCAGCCACGGCCGCAACCAGTGGGCCGATATGGAAGCGGCTGCCGACGAGACCGGCAAGATTCTCGCGCTGCGTGCCCACGTTTGGGTTGACTGCGGCGGATTTCCCAAGGGCCTCGACCTCGGCAGCTCAACCTGGATCATGGCCACCGGTTGCTACGACATCCCTGCTCTCGACTATGTCGTCGAAGGCGTCTACACCAACACTGGCGGCAATGGCGCCTACCGTGGCGCCGGTCGACCGGAAGCCGCGTACTACATCGAGCGGGTTGCCGACCTCATCGCCGACGCGGCCGGGCTCGATCCCGTCGAGGTGCGCCGCCGCAACTTCATCCAGCCCGAGCAGTTTCCCTTCCGCACCCTCACCGGGCTGCGCTACGACAGCGGCGAATACGAGAAACCGCTGGACAAGGCACTGGAGCTGGCCGACTACGCCGGGTTGCGACGTCAGCAGGCCGAGCTGCGCGAGCAGGGACGCTACCTGGGGATCGGAATGGCGTCATACGTCGAGATTTGTGGCTTCGGGCCGTACGAGAGCTCGACCGTACGCGTCGAGCCGAGCGGTGATGTCTCGATCTTCACCGGCATCTCGCCACACGGCCAGGGCCAGGAAACGACCTTCGCCCAGATGGCCGCCGACCACATCGGCGCCGACTTCGAAAGCGTCGTCGTCCATCACGGCGACACCGGCAACACCCCGCAGGGCAACGGCACCATGGGCAGCCGCGGTCTCGCTGTCGGCGGCGCGGCGCTGATGATCTCGTTGAACAAGATCCAGGACAAGGCAAAACGTATCGCCGCGCACCTGCTGGAAGCCTCGGTCGACGACATCGAGCTCGAAGATGGCACCTATCGCGTGCGGGGCGTCCCGGAAGGCGGCGTCACCCTCGCCGATATCGCCGACAACGCCTACAGCGGGAACCTGCCGGACGACATCGACGCCGGACTGGAGTCGACCGATTTCTTCCGGCCGTCGGACACGACCTTCCCGTTCGGCACCCACATCGCGGTTGTCGAGGTGCTGCCGGACACGGGCGATGTGGTGTGGCAACGGTATATCTCGGTCGACGACTGCGGGCCGATAATCAGCCCGATGCTCGTCACCGGGCAGGTCCACGGCGGTCTCGCCCAAGGGATCGGGCAGGCGCTTCTGGAAGACATGCACTACGACGAGTACGGCGAACTGATCACCGGGACGCTGAATGACTACACGGTCCCCAAGGCACATCACTTCCCGATGTTCGAGTCCCACCACACCACAACGCCGACAGACATCAACCCGATGGGCGTGAAGGGAATCGGCGAGGCGGCGACGATCGGCGCGACACCGGCGACGGCAAACGCCGTGATCGACGCGCTGGAGCCGTTCGGGATCACCCACCTCGACGTGCCGATGACCCCGCAGCGGGTCTGGCAGGCGATCCAGGATGCCACCGGAGGGTCGACCCAGGCGGCAGACTAGCAGGCGGTGGCCGACAGAATCGCTGCGGCAGGGTCATGGGCGAACATCCCATGACCCCTTCACCGTGCAGAAATGCACCCGGCGACCGAGGCACGAACCCCGATGGCACCATCTCCCTCCAGCGTGGCAGCACCGCCTTTCGCGACCACTGGCTGTAGCGTTGCGTCAGCTTCATCGGTGACTCGCTTGGCGGCGTGTCGCTGCTGTTTGTGACCGGCGAGTGAAGCGGGACAAGAATATTGCATCAGGAACCCGTCTCGTAGCTCCGTGTCTGTATTCAACCAACGCTGTGGTTTCGAACATGCTGCCGGGCTGGCTCGGTGGCGGATGTATGATGGTGATGCCACGAGGAGGTGCCGCCATGGCGATCGATACCCTGCGTTCAGTCCTGGTATCCCGTGATCCAGAAGTTCACAGTGGGGACGCGGTATTTGCAGGTACCCGTGTGCCGGTCGAAACATTGGTCGACTGGCTCCAGGGCGGAGATACTATCAATGACTTCCTTGAGAACTACCCGTCCGTGCGCCCGGAACAGGTGATGGCGGCATTGGAGTTGCTCCGCGATCTACTGTTATCGAAGTGAAGGTACTGCTGGACGAGGACGTCCCACACGCACTCAGGAACGAGTTGCCAGACCATGACACCCTGACCGTTAGATACGTCGGCTGGTCCGGTGTGAAAAATGGCGTCTTGCTTGGCCTGGCGGTTGCTGCCGAGTTCGACGTTTTCGTCACCTGCGGCCGCCGCCCGCGACATGCCGAAAATGAGCCATGTTGCCATCCTCGCCACGAATGGCGCGGACGGCTATGCGCAGGTGACCTCGATGTGGTTTCTTGTTGAGGGGGACATTTCGATCGCAGCCTCACTCAACACCACTCGCCAAGAGCTGAAGAGTCTGAAGCAATTACCCGAATCGATACGCTTCTGCTGTTGAGCCCGACGATCCATACCGGAAGGTCGAGATCAGGGCGCATGCGCCCTGATCTCGACCGAACCCCGACAACGCCTGTGCCGATCTTGGCGATGCGACGTACGGCACCGACATGCGCAAGATGCGCCGGACCGTCGAACCCAGGGAAAGAGTCCGGTTCGAACCGGTGGAGATGAGAATATTCGGATTGCGAACCGCATGATATCGGCTCATCTGAGCGACCGTTGAGGATGTCGTCGCGGATTGGTGCCTCTCACGACCAGGCCGGACCAGGCAAAGTTCCGGCTGCTCATCGCGCTATCAAGAGCGCGTGAACAACCGGTTCTCGCGCTCGAGCTGATCGGTCACCCACTCGCGTACCCCGGCGAGCTGCGACTGCTGCGCTCCCCTGGTGCGCCGTACTTGTTCAGGCGCGGTGCCACCGATGCTGTCACGACCGGACACACTCGTCCACGCATCGATCGGCGGTCTGGTATCGGCAAAGACCGGGTGAATCTCCGCCCACTCCGCATCGGTCAGATCGGCGAAGGTCTTGCCCTCGGCAATACACCGGCCGACGAGCTCCCCGATGACGTGGTGTGCTTCCCGGAACGGCACGCCGCGCTTCGCCAGCAGGTCGGCGGCGTCGGTCGCCAACGTGAAATCGGCGACGGCCGCGGCAGCCATCGTGTCCTCTCGGAAGGTCGCGGTACGCATCATCGGCGGGAAGACGTCGAGCATCGCCAGGACAGTGTCAACACTGTCGAACAGCGGTTCCTTGTCTTCCTGCATGTCCTTGTTGAATGCCAGCGGCAGCCCCTTGGTGATCGTCAGGAGCGCCATCAGGTTGCCGTAGAGCCGGCCGCTCTTGCCCCGCCCGAGCTCGGCGATATCGGCATTCTTCTTCTGCGGCATGATCGAGCTGCCGGTGGAGAATCGATCCGCCAGCTCCATGAAGCGGAACTCGCCCGATGTCCACAGGATGACCTCTTCCGAAAGGCGGGATACATGCATGCCGACCAGCGCGCAGGCTGAGAGCGCGTCGATCACGAAATCCCGATCGGACACCGCATCGAGGCTATTCATGCTGACCTGATCGAACCCGAGCTCCGCGGCGACCCGGGCACGGTCGATCGGATAGGTCGTTCCGGCCAGCGCGGCCGACCCAAGCGCCAGGACGTTGGTGCGCGCCCACGCCTGGCGCACCCGCTCGATGTCGCGCAGGAACATGGCGACGTAGGCTTGCAGGTGATGGGCGACGAGCACCGGCTGCGCGCGCTGCAGGTGGGTGTACCCCGGCATGATGGCCGACGGATAGCGTTCGGCCAGGTCGAGCAGCGACTCGCACATCGCGTGCAGCCCGCCAGCGATCTCCACCAGGCGCCGCCTCGTCCAGAAGCGCACATCGTTGATGACCTGGTCGTTGCGGCTGCGGCCGGTGTGGAGCTTGCCGGCCGTCGCCCCGATCATCTCGCGCAGGCGCCGCTCAACCCCGGTGTGGACATCCTCGTCGGAGACCGTAAGCGCGAATTCGCCAGCGTCAACCTCATCGAGGATCGTCCAGAGACCGCGTACGATTGTCGTGGCATCTTCCTCGGGGATGATGCCCTGCGCCCCAAGCATGTCGGCATGCGCGATCGATCCGCGAACATCCTCGCGCACAAGGCGGATATCGAATCCCACCGACGCATTGAAGGCCTCCAGGCGCGCGTCGGGCACATCGGAGAACCGCCCGCCCCACGCCTTCGCCGAACCTGTCGCCGCCTGCTCGTTGTCGCTCATCCTGCCCTGTTCTCCCCGCATCCGGCAATTCAACCTGTCACCACTGTCGAAGGGTACCACCGCGCGGCACCGTATCATTCGCGCTTCCAGGCACGTGAGCACGGCGATGTACGTACGCTATACTCGACCGTACATGATGTGGACCGTCCCCTGCCGGCAGTCGCGCCGTGCCCGACCTGCCAAATGGCACCTCAAGCGCACCGGCCCACCGGTTCGCACAGGGCACGATCACACCAGCGAAGAATTGTCCTGCCCCAACCCACCCCCGCGCTCGGGAAGCAAGGAACCGGGCGGGAGTGGTACATTTGTTCTACTGGAATTTCCATTTGGAGGCTGGCGTGCAGACGACCGCGACACAATCCACAACGCTGCTTGGGATCGTGCGCCAAATCGCCGAGCAACTGTCGGGCGAAGACCTGCATCTTGCCGACATGTCGCGGGCGGGCTCACTGGAGCTCGACCGATCCCTGCAGGCGGCCGCGACCGGCAGCGAAGCCGACCACGGCGAGATTCGACGCCTCGAAGGCGCCATCGAAGCGCGCGTGGTGGAGCGGCACGAAGGCTCGCCGATCCGCTATTTCCTCGACGGGAGCCAGATGACGCTACCGGTCTGGCGCGTCGGCACCGTGCCGGTGATCGCCGCGGTATCGGCAGCAGCGATCCTCTATCGCCACAGCCCCGACGATGTCGGGATCGTGCCCGGCACGCTCATGTCGCAGGTTGCCTGGATCACACCGCGCTACACAACCCACCCGGCGCTCAATCGGCTCGTCGCGGAGCTGGAAATGCTGGGCGAGCGCATCATCGATCCGCTCGAATCGGTGCACCGCAACGACCCCGGCAGCTACAACGACCAGATCGGGTTGTACACGCACACGCTGGAACGCTCGTACGACGCGGCGAAGACCCACCGCGAGGCGATCGAGGCCTACCTGCTTGGTATGTGGCAACGCGACGTGCGTCCTACCGACCCGACCGGCTGGATCGTCGCCGACGGACGCCTGCGATCGGAGACACGCAATGCCATCGGCCTGGTCAAGGATGTCCAGGCGCAGCATGTGTTCGGCGACGAGGCCGTTGCGCTCTACGATCTCCCGGCCGGTCATCGCACCACCGCCTATACCCTGGTCGACGAGGGCACGCGGCAGGACTGGGATCGCGCGATGTGGTACCTGCGGATGCAAAACGCCACCGGCATGGACGCCCGCCACGGGCTGATTCGACTCGAAACGCCGATGACCGACGCGGACCTCGACCTCATCGAACACATCTCGTCATGGATTCTCGCCGAGCGCGCGCCGCGAGCGTCGTCGGATGCTCGCTGGGCCACACTGCTCTACCCGATACACCTGCTCGAACGGATGCTCAAGCGCCGCATCCAGACCATCACCGCTGGCTGGCCAGCCTGACGCCGGAGGAGGCCACACCCGATGCATGACCTGACCGTCGACACCACCGCTATCAGCCAGAACGGCTCGTCCGGGCCGGCGCTGCCCTGGCGCTCGGAGCTGTTCGCGCCGCTCGTCGATGCCACCACCGGCGAGATCGGCCGTGTCGTCAGCAGCGAGCGCGAGCCGTCCGGCGCGCACGTGTTCTATTTCTGGGCCGATGACCGGGCATTGACGCTCGATGTCGGGCACATCGTGGTTGGCTTCTCCGAGGAAGCGGCGGTCATCGCCGTGGTCGACCAACCCCGGCGCTACTCGGACATGCAATCGTTCCTCGACGACTACTTCGATCGTCACGTCGAGCTGGGCATCGCCGACGAGGCCGCCACGAAGCGTCCCGAGATTCTGGTGTTCGAGGCGAAGGTGCTGGCAACAAAGCACCGTCGCGAGGATGTCGTGTCGAAACGGCCGGTGGTGAACGGGCCGGTGTACTTCGCCACCCAGGACGCGATCGAGTACGCGCTCGGTGTCCAGAACTACTCGGGTTTCAGGATCCCGGCACTTATGCACACCAACGGCAACTACGATCGCAACGCCGATGGCATCGTGCAGGACGAATGGGGTCGGCCACGGTTCCAGCGCACGCCGATCTATCTGGATGCCGACTACCTGCTCGGCCCGGAGGCTGGTCACGCCAACTGGACAGGTCAGTCCGGCCTGGCGACGAAGACCAGCCACGCGCTCTTCCTGATCAGCTCGGCGTTCCAGACGCTCAAGCGGGAGGGAGAAACCGTCGCGGCGCTGATGTTCAACGTGAAGGGGCCGGACCTGCTCTGGCTCGACAAACCGGCGCAACCGATCGACGCCCACGCCGACGCCTACCGGGCGGTGAACAGTCCAGGACTCGGCAAGGACGACCTCGACGCCTACGCGTCGCTCGGTCTCGAGCCGACGGCGTTCGAGAACATGCGAATCTTCGCGCCGTTCAAACCGGGGGCCGAGCCGGACAGTCGCGGCGACTACGTCGATCTCGACACCTTCTCTGACTACAGCTGTCTCAATACCGATCGACACGCGCCCGGCGAGACCGAAAACGTCTACCCGATCCTGTGGTCGCTCGACACCGCCCTCTACTACCCGCACAAGGTCTTCAGTTTCAGCGATCTCGACGACAAGTTGATGGGGTTCATCTACGAGCTGCGGGAACGCGACATCGACTCGATCGCCGAGCTCGACAAGCTCTGGAAGAAAATCGACGACTTCTTCGACGAGTCCGGAGAGGACTACTGGGAAGGCCACCACAAGGCAACCATCCGCAAGGCCCGCAACCGGTTCAAGGGCATGCAGGACAAGCTCGGCGGGCTGCTGGCGCGCGGCAAGGTGCGCTCGAAGACCATACCCACGCCAGACTCCCCATTCGTCGATCAGGAGTTGCGGGTCATCGACATCTCGCAGGCGAACTCGACTGCCGGCGAGTTGCTGGTGACCTCCATCATCAACGCCGTCTGGAAGATGGCCGAGAAATCTTCGCTTGGTGTCACCAAGCTCATCGTGTTCGTCGACGAGCTCAACAAGTACGCGCCGGCCGGGGGTGATGGCGGTCTTCGCGACACGCTGGTGGACATTGCCGCGCGCGGGCGCCACCTCAACGTCGTGCTCTTTGGCGCGCAGCAGTTTCGCTCCCGTGTCGACGGCGAAATCCTTGGCAACTGCGGCACGTCGCTCTACGGTCGCATCGGTGACGAGGAGATCATCAACGCCGCCTACCGCTCGATCTCCGAGACATCGAAGTCCGAGCTTCTCGGGTTGCCGAAGGGTCGCTTGCTGATCCGTCACGCGCACTTCCGCGAACCGCTGTTCGGCACCTTCCCCATGCCGCCGACGATCCGTGGCATCGACGGCCAGCGCGTCTTTGCCGGTGAAGAAAGCGGGGCCCGCGGCGATCCCGCTCAGCTCCTCCACGCGCTGCTCCAATCGCTGATGGGCGACTTCTCCCCATCCCAGGCGGAGGTCAGGACGCATTGTGACGGACTCGCCGATGAGACGATCGACGCGGTGCTCATGCGAATCAGGCGGGAATACTCCGGTGGCACCCATCGCGGCAACGCGTGGAAACAGGCGGTGAAGCACCTGAACAGCGCGCGATACGGAGCGTTCGACCGATGAGCCGCCCATTGCGCATTGCCCACCTCAGCGACACCCATCTCGGGTACCGGGCGCTGCACGTACAGGATCCGCTCACCGGTCGCAACCAGCGCGCAATCGACGTCGAAAACGCGTTCCGGGCGACAATCGACGACATCCTTCGGCAGGATGTCGATTTGGTACTGCATACTGGCGACGTCTTCCACCAA
>JAUIGA010000069.1 GCA_030430125.1 Chloroflexia bacterium
CGTTGTGTTGATCATGCGCATACTCCCTTGTTGCGTGCGATGCTTCGTCGCATCATGCGTCAATTCGTGACTCGTGGGTGGCATGCTCGCGGTGCACCTTACCGGGCGACGGCGCCCTGGGTTCGGCCTCCGCGAATCTGCTCACACCTCCATCGTGAACATTTTCACATTCTTCATACAGGTCACGGAGGTTCGTGTCAACCCCCCAATCAGGTGCACCTTCCACATGTCACGTCGTGCCAATCCACCGACCGGCACAACCAACCGGCGCGGCACCCTCGGGCAGGGCATACTTGATTGGCGAGTGGGAACGATCACAGGTTGGATTGGAGCGCAATTGATGGGATGGACGCGACGCAACCTGGTCCTCGGGGCAACATGGACACTGGCGGCCGCGACCGCGACGCATTCCCTGGCGCGTTCCAGCAATGTTCCGGCATGGTCGTTGCCGATTCGCCACCCCGGTGCGATCGCCGGAGATGGCATGGTCATTCGCCATGGGTTCGCCTGCGAAAACACATGGTTCAGCCCGGGTAACTGGCACACGGCCGAGGATTGGTATCGCGCGGACGACACCGAAACGGCCGGCGCCGAGGTCCTGGCTGTGCTCGCCGGTGACGTCACCTGGATCGGAAGCGACTACCCTGGCCGTGTTGTGATCGTCGAGCACGACCTCGGGCTCTTCAGCATGTATGGACACCTGGATTACGAGGTGGAGGTGACCGAAGGGCAGCGGGTCGAGGCTGGCGACACCCTCGGGCGCGTCCTGGCGTGGCCCGATGGCCGCGCGCCGAGTCACCTGCACTTCGAGCTGCGGGATTTCTTCCTCAATCCGATCGTCAACGGCGACACACCTCGCAACGGATTCTCCTGCGGCTATCGGTGTCCACCCGGACCGGGGTATTGGCCGATCAACGATTCACTGCACCCCGCCCAGGTCGGCTGGCGCAACCCGCAGCACGTACTCCACGGCGACCTCGCGGGCGCGGCACTGCCGCCATGGGTGGTCGTCGCAAGCACCGCCGATGGTTTGCGGGGGCCCCTGCGTTCCGCCCCGGAACACGATGCGGCCGAGATGGGGAACCTCCGGCTCCGAAGCGGCGACCGCTTCGACGTGCTGGGGCGCGACGTGGGTGACCCGTCGTCGACCGGGACCGGTGCGGACGCCTATCGGGTCTGGTACCGGGTCGGACTCCCGTCGGGCGCGACCGGGTGGCTGCCGGCGTTCGTTCCGGACGACCGCGACACCGGTTCCGACGGCCGGCCATCCGGCCTGCACCCCGTGCTCCTGCCGGCTCCCGACTGATGTCGGGTCAGGTCGGCGCCGTACCGGTCACGTGTGGGATGGGAATGTCTGACCCGGGTTGCCCGCCGGCGCAATCAAGCGGCGCAGCGAATCGAGCATGAGCGTGAGCGCCTCATGTTTGGAGCTGCCCAGCCGAGCGTATTCCCACGCGGTGTAGAGCAACGCCCACAGCAAATGCTGGATCCAGGCGTTCGGGACTGCGCGATCGATGGTGCCGTCGAGGTGCCCTCGTTCGATGAGTCGCGATACATTCGGGTCCAGCTGATCATCGAAGGAGCTCGCGTCCCCGCACTCCTTCAGGCTGTCCAGGTAGAGCCAGGTGAGTGAGTCCCAGAGGTCGAAGTACTCATGGCACAGACGAATCAGCGCCTCGGCTGCCGGTCCATCCTCGGGCCGTGCCCGAGCGGTGGCCACCGTGATCTCATCGTCGGCGAACTGCCGCATGGCGTCGATCAGGTCGGTGCGTTCGGGGAAATAGCGATGCAGGGTGCTGCGGGCGACACCGGCGGCATCGGCGATCTCGCCCAGTGGCGCCGCCTGATTCTGTGAGAGGACGCTGACCGCTGCCTTCAGGATGGCGGTGCGCGTGCGGATTCGTGCCGGTGTGTCGATGATCGTGTCCCTGCTCATGACCACCAGTGTACATCGGAGACTGTGGATAGGACGATGGATTGACAAGATGGGACATAATTGTCCTATAATGGGTGCTCGTTGAGCTGTTTCGATAGCCACGGAGTGTGCCATGACAGAACAGACAAGCCGTATGGGCATCCTTTGGTCGTTCGCACGCCCGCACCTGCCGACACTGGCCCTCGGGTTGCTGCTTGCCCTGATCGGGTCGGCGATGGGATTGGCCAGCCCGATGGTGACCAAGTGGGTTTTGGACACGCTGGATACCTCGGGATCGCTGTCCGGGCCAATGCTGGCGCTGGTCGCGCTGCTCGTCCTGGGGTCGGTGATTTCGCTCTGGCAATGGATCCTGCTGGGCACGCTTGCCGAGCGCATCGTGCTCGGCGTCCGCGCCGGAATGGTGCGGCGATTCCTCGGCGCGCGGGTGGGGGAGATCACGAGCCGCCCGACGGGCGAGCTGGTGACCCGGGTCACGTCGGACTCCGTGCTGCTGCGCGAGGCGGCCTCATCATCCGTGGTTGGACTGATCAACAGTGCGATCATGCTGGTGGGTTCGCTGGTTCTCATGGGCGTGCTTGATCTGCCACTGCTCGGTACCACGATGATCGCGGTGGCGATTGTTGTCGTCCTGTTCGTCCTGCTGATGCCGGGTATCGCCACCGCGGAGGAGCGATCCCAGGAGGCTGTGGGGCGGCTCGGTGGCACGCTGGAGAGCGCGCTGCGGGCCATCCGCACGGTGAAGGCCAGTCGCGCCGAAGAGCGCCAGGCGACAAAGGTCATCGAGCAGGCCGAAGCGTCAGCCACGTACAGCATTCGGGCGGTGCGCCGTTCCGCGCTTGCCTGGGTGATCGCGTGGTCGGGGATCCAGCTCGCGATCGTCGTCATTCTCGGTGTCGGTGCGTGGCGCGTTTCGGAGGGCGCGCTGGAAGTGTCGAGCCTGATCGCGTTCCTGCTCTACGCATTCGGGTTGATGGGGCCGATCACGGAGATCAGCCAGAACCTCACGACGATGCAATCCGGACTGGCTGCCGCCGGGCGGATACAGGAGATGCAGGCGCTCGCGTCTGAGGCCGACGAGACAGTCGCGATGGACTCCGCTGACAAACGTGCACTCAATCCTTCTGGCGAGCGCGTCCTGGAGTTTCGGAATGTGACGGTGTCCTACGGCGCTGGGCTCGAGCCTGCGGTGCGCGATATCTCCCTTGCGATCCCTCGTACTGGCCATGTCGCGATTGTTGGCCCGTCAGGGGCCGGCAAGACCACGACCTTCTCGCTGATCATGCGGTTCATCGAGCCGGACTCAGGAGAAATCCTGCTGGACGGCCAGTCGTACGCATCGCTCACGCACCACCAAATCCGCTCCAGGCTCGCCTACGTCGAGCAGGAGACCCCGGTTGTGCCCGGCACGATTCGCGAGAACCTGTTGTTTACGCATCCTGATGCGACCGAGGACGAGCTGTGGGACGTGCTGCGGGAGGTCCGGCTCGACGAGTTGGCCAGGGCATTGCCGGATGAGCTCGACACGTCGCTGGCCGCATCGGAGCTGTCCGGCGGGCAGCGGCAGCGCATCGCGCTCGCGCGGGCCATTCTCCGCACCCCGGAGGTCCTGTTGCTCGATGAGGCAACCGCCCAGGTCGACGGCATCACCGAGTCGGCGATTCAGCAGTGCATTCGCGACCGATCGTCGCGCGGCGCGGTGGTCACGATCGCGCACCGGCTCTCAACCGTGATCGATGCCGACCGGATCATCGTCATGGAGGATGGCCACATTCGCGCCGAGGGCACGCACGACGAGCTGCTGATGCGGGACACGCTCTACCGCGAGCTCGTGGAGGCCCTGCGGATCGTCGAGCGGGACGAGGGCATGGTAGAGGTGGTCGCGTAACCTGGCTCAGGTCAGGCGACAGGAAATCTCGTACGGGCCGGACTTGTCCCGGCCCTCGGCGTGTTCATCACGTGGCGGTCACGGGGCTATCTGTACGAACTCAATCTCGCCGCTGGCCACGGCGAATCACGCCTCCAGCACGGCGATCTCGCGCTCGATGAGTTCAGCCAGGTCGCCCATCCCCTCGGCGTCGAAGATCAGCCGCGCGCCGGCCGCGCCGAACAGCTCCGGCAGGGGTTTCGTGCCGCCGAGCGCAAGCGCGTGCCGGTAGTCGGCGACCGCCTGCTCATGACCCTCCAGGCTGTTGCGCCAGACCTGCAGCGCGCCAAGCTGTGCGATGCCATACTCGATGTAGTAGAAGGGATAGAGGAAGATGTGCAGCTGTTTGTACCAGCGTGCTGTGCGTTCCGCCTCCAGCCCTGACCAGTCGGTGTGCGGGTCGAAGCGGTTCCAAAGCTTCCGCCAGTAGGCGTCGCGAGCGTCCCGATCCGCTGCATCGGGGCTGGTGTAGAGCCAGTGCTGGAACGCATCCACCGTCGCCACCCACGGGAACAGGTCGAGGATGCCTTCCAGATGGTCGATGCGGGCACGGCGATAGTCAGCTTCGCCGTAGTAGCCTCCCGCGTCTTCGTGGAGCGACGGCGCGGCAAGCAACTCCATCGACATCGACGCGACCTCGGCCATCTCGCTGCCAGGGTGGCGCTGGAACAGGTAGGGCAGGTCCGATGCGGCGAAGCTGTGGAAGGCGTGACCGGCCTCGTGCAGCAATGTGCGCACGTCGCGTGCGACTCCGGATGCGTTCATGAAGATGAACGGTTGCCGGCTGGCGGGGAATGTGGTGCAGAAGCCACCGGGACGCTTGCCGGTGCGGCTCTCCAGGTCGAGCAGCGAATCGTCGATCATGGTCTGGAACTGGCCGCCCAGGACAGGATCCACCCGCGAGAAGATCGACGCGGCGGTGCCGGTGAGCTCGTCGACGGTCTCGTATGGACGCAGGGCTGGTCGCCCCAGCGGATCCTGACCGGTGTCCCACGGGCGCAGCGCGTCAAGATCCATCAGCGCCTTGCGCGCGCCCAGGCGTCGCCCGACGGCCGGGACGAACGTCCGTTCGACCGCGTCGTGCCAGGCGCGGCAATCCGCGGCGGTGTACGCATAGCGATGCTTGGCGGCGAAGATGTAGTCGAGGTAACTCTCGTACCCCGCGTTCCGCGCGATTTCCTGACGCAACCGGAGCTGCGTGTCGAAGATATCCGCCAATGTGTCGCGCTGGGCGATGTACGGCGCGAACTGCAGCCGGAAGGCCCGCTCCCGCACGTCTCGGTCCGGGTCGAGGAGGTACTTCGCCAGGCGGGGGATGGGGATCGTCTCGCCCTCCCAGTCGACCGTCATCCCGCCCGTCACCTTATTGTAGGCGGCATTCTGTGACTGCAGCTCCTGCTCGTGCGGGATATTCTCCTCGCGAAACAGGTCGCGGTTCGTCTGGAACTTCTGCAGCGTGACGGCCAGGTCGTCGCTGGTGTACCCGGTGTCGAGCAGGCGATTGGCAAGCCCGACCGACGCTTCGTTCCGTTTCGGTCCGATGTCCCTGGAGAAGCGCAGGTGGTTCGCCTCCTTCTCCGGGTCGCTGGTGTCGGTGGAGTAAGCGACATTGGCGCGCGCTGCCGCTTCCATCAATGCTGATTCGAGCGCCGACCAGTCGGCGAGCCATCCTCGGATGCCGTCGGTATCCTCGGGATCGAGCGGTCGTGCGGAGAGCGCGGTGTACCACGGGGCGATGTCGTCCCATGTGGCATCGGCGAACGTGGCGGGGGTCGGTGGTGCCTGGACCATGTGGTGCTCCTGCTGGGCGTGGCGAGTTGGACGCCACGCGTTGGATTCTGCCGTTCCACATGGTACGCGATTGCCGTCAGGTATCCAGCATCAGGACCATCAGATCCTCGTCGACCGTCGTGCCGTCGTGCAGGATGATCGCGCGCGGGTCGAGACCGTACCGGGCGAATCCGAATCGCTGGTAGAGCCGAACGGCCGCCTGGTTGTGACTGGCGACGGTGAGATGAAGCTGCAGCACGCCCTCGGTGCGCCGGGCATGGTCCACGCACGCCCCGATCAGTCGCCCCCCGAGGCCCGCACCACGTGCTTCCGGGGCCACATAGACACCCCAGATGTACATGCGGTGACGCATCTTCCGACGGTCGTTGCCGAGGAGGCCCGCCACCCCGACGAGCGTCCCTTCAGCGTCGAAGGCGCCGAAGACCTGGTTGCGCGCATCGTTGGCGTACGGGGCGAATCGTTGCCGGGCCGCCTCCTCACCGGTGGCGAGCGTCTCGTCGAGAGCCGAGCCGAAGGCGTCGGGGTGGTCAGCGAGCGCGCGCAACCGCAACGCCCACCAGGCGTCCCAGTCGTCACTCGTGAGGGGCCGGATGGCGGTCGACATGGAGCTCACAGGTTTCGGGCCGCCAGCCGCAGCCGGGCCGCCAGTACCGGTGGAATCGTATGGTAGTTGGCCCACGTGTGCCGCTCATCGTGCGTTTCATTACCCGGGAAGGCTGGCTCCATGATGCCATCCATCACCATCCCGTGGCCGAAGGCGAGGTTGAGGATTTCGCTCAGCGGACGGTGAAAGGAATAGTGCAGCTCCGGCTGGCCTTCGATGCCGAGTCCCTTGCGCGGCGGGATATCGAGGTAGTTTGAGACCTTGAGCCAGTGCTGGATGCGAGGCGGGTCGACCTGCTCGTCGAGCTCCGAGGCGAATACTGCTTCGGAGTGGTTGAAGCAGGGGTGCATGATGGTGAAGACGAACCGGCCGCCTGGTGTCATCAGGCGCGGTACCCACTCGAACAGCGGATTGACGTCGACAATATCCATGATCGACATGTTGCAGACGACGGCATCGAACCGGCCTCGCCCCAGTTGCGCGAGCTGTTCGGGCTCGGCGGCGTCCACCACCCGGTAGTCGATCGGGTTCGTGCGACGCTTGCCGTCCTCCCGCTTCATCGCGATGTCGATGAACGCTCGGGAGAAGTCGCAGGCGACCACGTTGCAGCCCTGATCGGCGAGGTCGCGAGCGTAGACGCCGTTGCCGCAGGCGAGATCCAGCACCGATTCGCCGGGACGTGGCGCAAGCAGCCCCTCGACCGCTGGACGGATCAACTCCAGGTGGAAGGCGTTGCCCTCGCCAACCTGGGTGTCCCAGAACGCGGAATTGCGTTCCCAGATCGCTCGTGCCTGCCGGGCGATGGTGCCGTCCTGTCTCTCGGTGTCCGCCATGGCATTGAACCCTTCATGTGCGAGTTGGGTCGCTGCCTAGATGATACCGGCCCCGAGCGACAGCCGGAACGCGCCGAACGCAAAGATGAGCACACTGGCGATCAGGCCCATCGTCGCCAGGCTGTTGCCGGGCTCATTCCTGATCGCGAGATACGAAAAGATGGCGCCCAGCAGGGCGAGGGGCAAGGTGGTGATCCAGTTCATCCATCCGAGCAGGGGGATCAGGCCAAGCAAGAGGAAGAATCCGGCAAAGAGCGAGAGACCACATCCGAGGGTGCCCATGCGGCACATACCTTTCAGCAAGGGGAATCGGCCGGCAATCATGGTGTTGCGCCAGCCGCAAGAACGTCGGGTTGGTGGGGTCGGGCGATGGTGGCATCTTCCCGGCCATGGATCAGCATACGATCTGACGCGAAGGTTGACAGTAGGGGTAACCGCCGTTTCGTGCCGACCATTTGGTGGCGGCTGTGGGAGCGGAGTTGCGGAAATGCAGTAGTATGTGTAGTGGCATGGAGACGCGCATCGTCGCCAGGGTTGTTTGGCGTGCCCGACTCAGTGGGCACCGGGCGACTCGTCTGTACGGCGGCGTGACATCTGGAGAGGAACTGCATATTGGCAAGGAAACCACAAACACCGAAGGGCAAGCAGGGCAAGGGGCCGAACGTCGCCACACCGAGTGAGGGGCCGCGGCGCACCAACCCGGACGCCATTGCGGTCGAAGGGAAGGTCGTCGAGGCGCTGCCAAACGCGATGTTCTCCGTCGAGCTCGAGAACGGGCACACGGTGCTCGGCCACCTCGGTGGTCGCATGCGAAAGAACTATATCCGGGTCCTGCCCGGGGACCGGGTCGTTGTTGAGTTGTCTCCCTACGACCTCACGCGTGGCCGAATCACCTTCCGGCACCGCTAGGCGGCCCAATCAGCCGGGTGCGCGAGGCCTGCGGCCTGACCCGCGCCCGCGCGTGCCCAGCGCGCGCATCCCCAACGAATCCATGGACGGAGAAGGCATATCCACGTGCCGGCTTCGCGCACGCTCGTCGTGGAAGAGGAGACGCGGTACGTGACATCCTGGCGCGCCTGGATCGGGACCGGGATCAGCATCATCTTCCTCTATTTCGCATTTCGCGGGCAGGATCTCGGCGAGATCCGCGATGCGCTGCGGGAGATGAACCTGTGGTGGACCGTTCCGGCGCTGGCGCTGTACTTCACCGGCGTCTGGCTGCGGGCTGTCCGCTGGAGCGTGCTCATGCGGCCGCTCAGGGAAGTCAGCGCGCGCGAGCTCATGCCAGTGGTCGTCGTCGGCTACATGGCCAACAACATCCTGCCCCTGCGCACAGGCGAGATCGTGCGATCCGTCGTCGTACGCCAGAAGTTCGGCATTCGCAAGACATCCGTGCTGGCGACCATCGCGGTTGAGCGGCTGTTCGACGGCCTGACGATGCTCGGGTTCATGCTGCTCGCTATGACATTCGTCTCCTTCACCAGCGAGCTTGAAAACCTGGCTATCATCGCCTTTGTGTTGTTCACGGTGGTGTTGATCGGAGTGTTCACGCTGACGCTCGGCGGCAGCTTCGTCGACCGCATGTTGCAGCTGGTGCTCGGTCCGATGCCAACCCCCCTCGCGGATCGCGTCGAGCGCATGGCGGAATCCTTCCTCACGGGACTCGGGGTGTTCCGCAATCGTCGCGACCTGTTGGCTGTCGCCGGGCTGTCGATCGCCGCCTGGCTGTTCGAGGCGTCGATGTATTGGGTGCTGGCCATCGGGTTCGGTGGTGCTATCCGCGATGCCATGAGCTTCGGCGCGACCCTGCTGACGACCGGTGTCGCGAACATGGCGACGCTCATTCCGTCGTCTCCCGGCTATATCGGGCAGTTCGAGTACGGGGTCAAGCTGGTGCTCGGCGGCGCCCTTGGCGTGCCGGAGGGACAGGCGCTCGCGTACGCGATAATGGTGCACGCGGTGCTCTATTTCCCCATCACACTCTGGGGGGTGTGGGAGTGGTTCCGCATGCAGCTCAGCCTGCGCGACATCCGTGCGAACGCAGAGGCCGAGCGTGGCGACGACGATGTGCGCGATCGCACGGTGATGCAGCCCGAAGGCCGCGGCGGCAACGCCTGACCCGGCCACCGGTTGGGCATGACCCGTTGTTTACCCTCCAAGATGTCACAGATTTGACGAACCGACGTGTCAGGATTCCCCACGGCGCGTTGTGTGGCGCCGTAATGCGCTCGACCAGGGGCGACAGCCAGGAGGCAAGACCGGATGGAGTGGTGGCAGGCGATCGTTCTCGGCGTGGTTCAGGGCTTGACGGAATTCCTGCCGATTTCCTCCTCCGGGCACCTCATCATCTTCCCGTGGTTGTTCGGTTGGGAGACGTCCGATCTTTCTTTCGACGCGTCGCTGCATCTCGGCACGCTGGTCGCGGTGGTCGTCTACTTCTGGCGGGACATTGCGCGCATGATCGCGGCGATTCCACTGGCGCTGCGGCAGCCGGTAGCGCTGCTTTCCGGAGAGGGGCGCGATCCGCGGGCCGCTGACGCGCGGCTCGGGCTGTTCATCGTGGTGGCTACCATTCCCGGCCTGGTCGCGGGGTTGCTGTTCGAGAGTCGGATCGAAGAGCTCTTTCACACCGACGAGAACTCAACGATCGCGATCGCCACTATCGCGACGATGCTGATCGTGGTCGGTATCGTGATGTGGGTGGCAGAGCGGGTCGGTCGCCGCAATCGCCGCATCGGCGGTATGCGCTGGGTCGACGCCGCCGTCATCGGTTGCGCCCAGGCGCTGGCGCTCATCCCCGGTACGTCCCGGTCGGGCGCGACCATCACGGCTGGCCTGTTTCGCGGACTGGAGCGTGCGGATGCGGCCCGGTTTTCGTTTCTCGCCGGCATGCCGCTCATTTTGGGGGCTGGGCTGCTCTCGGTGGTGGAGGTCATTCAGGAGGGCACCGACGGGGATGAGTTGCTGGTGTACGCCCTCGGTGGTGTGACGGCGGCGATTGTTGGCTTCGCGACGATCTGGGGGTTGCTGCGCTTCCTGCAGCGCCAAAGCACATTCGTGTTTACGGTCTATCGTATCGTCTTCGGCCTGTTCCTGTTCCTGATGCTGGCGGTGCGGTAGGGCGCATCCGGCCCCTGTGGGCGGCTCGAAGCCCGTTCCGATGCGAGGGGCTCCGCGACGATGGGGATGGATTCATACGAAATTCGGGTGATCAGCCGGTCTTTCCGATTCGTGTACGGGAGGGGACACGCGGCCCTTCCGTACGTGATGCAGCGAGTAGTCACCCGAAGTCCGTATCAGCAGGTACGTGCGCTGACACCGTTGATCTCGTTGCACACGAACACCCCGTGGGATTGCCCACGGGGTGTCTTTCGTCGATCCATGCAGGATGTGACTACACCCTGGGATCGATGAATTCCATCTCGAACTGGCCGGTGAGCGAGAGGATCGCGAGCACGATCAGCACACCCAGCAGGAGCGCGCCGATCATCGCCACGAGCTGGACGATGTTGGCGAACCCTTCGCCGCCCATCGGCTCCCGCTCGCCGTCCTCGCCGGAGGCGTCCAGCGTCGTCAGCTTCATCTGGGCGATCAACACCAGCAACATCAGCATGCGCATGATCATTCGCATTCGCCTGTCTCCTGCCTCTCCCTCGGGGCGTGGCCGTGCCGGCCCGTGCGCCCGGCTATGCGGGCACGTCGCTCATGACTCTACGAGATTCCTCGGCTTCGGTCCAGCGATTGCTACCCCGTTTGGGTGGTCATGCGGGGTTCCTACCCGACAAGGACGCTCCGGATCAGCTGCTGGAGGATCATGAGCAGGATCAACGTGACCAGGACGGAGAGATCCAGCATGCCCATCGGTGGCAGCACTTGCCGAATCGGCGCGATGATCGGCTCGGTGATCTGGTAGAGGAATCGGCCGATCTGCGAGCTGAAGCCGGGGTCGAACCACGAGAAGATCGCCCGCGCGAAGATCAGCAGGCTCAGGATTTGTATCAGTGACAACAACAGGTTGGCGAGCTCAATGCCCATGCAGTCTGGTCCTTGTCCCAATCACGGAGGGGGACACGCGTGCCGGTTCGCACATCCACAAGTATAGCCAGCCGATCACGCCTGATTGCGTAGCCGGGGCAAGACCTCGGCCGCGACACGCTCGACGATCTCCAGCCGGTCCGGTGGCGGTGGCTGGAAGATGAA
>JAUIGA010000070.1 GCA_030430125.1 Chloroflexia bacterium
GGCGTATGCGGATGTTGCCTCGGAGCCGGGGAAGTTCCGCGCGCAAATCCTGATCGCGGACGCAGGTAACTTCGACGCGGCACTGGCGGATGCGCAGGCGTCCATGCAGGTCGACGGCGTGTTCGCGTTCGATGGGCTCGATCCAGCCGCGATCTCGGCCCTGCTCGGTGGCGGCGCGGCGACCGGTGCGACCACCCCGGCAACCGGCGGACTCAACCTTCCGCCGCTGGGTGGCGCGACCGGGCAATCGGTGCTTGTCGGTGGCGCCACGGTCGGCTACACCGAAGCCTGGACCTACGACCCGTCGATCGGCACCGAAGGTGAGAGCGCCTTCTTCTCCAGTGTTGCGAATCCCGGCGCGATCTTCGCCTATGCCTGGGTTGCCGAACAAAGCGTTGATGCGCTCGGTTCGTTGCAGGAGTTCAACGACGGGTTCTTCAGCAGCTTTGGGGCGACCAATGTGCTGCTGATCGCCGAGGAGACACTGCCGAGCGGGCACGCCTGGTCGCTGTACACAGCGAGTCAAGGTGGCGCGCCGATCGTAGTCCTGTCGTACGCCGATGTCACAACGGTGCCCGGCGAGTTCCGCGTGCAGGTGGCCATCGTGCCCGCGGCGAGTTTCCAGGCGGTGGTGACGGAAGCGCAGCAGGGGTTGGCCGTCGATGGCACGGCGGCCTTCGCAGAACTTGACGCCGCGCAGCTTGCGGCCTTGCTCGGCGGATAGACGCCGGCACGGCAATCTGCCCGGACCGGCTATCGCCGGCTTGTGACTCGACTGTTCGACACCTCCCTCCTCGTGCCCGACAATACCGGGCGGGGGAGGGTTGTGTTGTATGTGGCCAGCGGGAGTGTGCGTGGATGCGGCAGGAACGATCGGCGGTGGCTTCGACGTCGCAGGGATATGACCCGGAACTGGTGGCGCTGATCGCCGAGCTTGTTGCGATCGATTCGGTCAATCCCGACCTCGTGCCTGGGGCCGCGGGTGAGTCGGCGATCGCCGACTTTTGCCAGCGCTGGCTCGCCGCGCGTGGCCTGGAGGTCCACCGGCTCGAATCCCGCCCCGGCAGACCGTCGATCGTGGCGATCGCCAGAGGCACAGGAGGAGGCCGGTCGCTGATGCTCAATGGGCACTACGACACGGTATCCACCGCTGGTTTTCGGGGCGGCGCGCTGGACCCGAGGGTCGTCGATGGGAAGCTCTTCGGCCGCGGCGCCTTTGACATGAAGAGCGGGCTGGCGGCCGCCATGCTGGCCGCGGCGCGGGCCAGGCAGCAGCGGGTCAGCGGCGATGTCCTCGTTGCCTGTGTCGCCGACGAGGAGCACGGAAGCTGGGGGACGGAGGAGGTGCTGATGGAGTTCACCGCCGACGCGGCCATCGTGACCGAACCCAGCAACCTGCAGGCGGTACTGTCCCACAAGGGATTTGTCTGGTTCGAGATCACCATCCTGGGTCGGGCCGCGCACGGCTCGCGACCGGACCTCGGGATCGATGCGATCGCCAAGGCCGGCCACGCGCTGGTGGCAATCGAAAAGTGGGCCGATCGATTGCGGCTTCGACGTCAGCATCCGGTGCTGGGACCGGGGACGGCCCATACCTCGCTCATCCAGGGGGGCGAAGAGGCGTCGAGCTATCCCGCCGAGTGCCGGATCGTGATCGAACGCCGAACCCTGCCCGGCGAGTCCGGAGCTGCCGTCGAAACCGAGTTGCGGGGACTGCTGGAGTCGTTGTCTCGCACGGTGCCGTCGTTCCACTGGCGCATCGAGCGCGGGTTGGAGCGGAGTCCATTCGAGGCGAATGTGGAGCACCCCATCGTGCAGACGGTGCTGGCACAGGCCGAGCAGGTGCTCGGGCGCCGACCTGGAGCTCGTGGTGAGCCATTCTGGACCGACTGTGCCCTCATCCAGGATGCCGGGATCCCCTGCCTGATGTTTGGCGCGGACGGTGAAGGGGCGCACGCGGCCGAGGAATGGGTCGACCTCGAGTCCGTTGAGAAGCTGACCAACATTCTCGCCAGGACCATCCGCGCGTACTGCGCGTGAACAACCGGTGGACTCGGCACCGCACACGACGGGGCTCGACACGTTTCGACGGTGTCGCCTGCGACGACCTGCGTGTGCTTGCTGGCAGGTCCCGTGTAGCGCCGCCCCTGTGGCGGCCTCGACGTAGGGGCGGCGCCACGGCGGGATTCCCATGGAATCACCCGGTCTCGGAACAGGTCGGACCTGCATGCTGCCTGCGGCGCAGATGGGTGTGTACGCAACAGCACCCGCCCGACTGTCGGGCGGGTGCTGCGTGTTCGACCGTAGTTCGCCTGTTTACCGAATGGTCTGCTCGGTCTGCGCGTCGAAGAAGTGCAGGTGCTCCGGCACCGCGACAACCTCGATCTGCTGACCGCGTTCGAGCCGGAGGCTCGGATCCATGCGGGCCGTGAGGGTCTGGCCGCGAACATCGAGGTAGACGAAGATCTCGTTGCCGAGCAGCTCCACCACATCGACGGTCGCCGGGAGCAGCGCCGTTTCCGGAATTTCCCCGGCCGCGAGCGATCGCTCCACCAGGTGCTCCGGCCGGATACCCATCGTGACCTGCTTGCCGACGTAATCGCGCAGGTTGCCGACGCGGCTGTCGGGGATGTTCATGCGGAAGCCCGGATGCACCGCGACGAGGTGCTCGCCGGCGGCCTCGACGGTGACATCGATGAAGTTCATGGCCGGGGAGCCAATGAACCCCGCGACGAACTTGTTCGACGGGTTGTCGTAGAGCTCCTGCGGCGTCGCCAGCTGCTGCAGCACACCGAGGCTGAGCACCGCGATGCGGTCGCCCATCGTCATGGCCTCGGTCTGGTCGTGGGTCACGTAGATCGTCGTCGTGCGCACGCGATCGTGGAGCTTGACCAGCTCGGCGCGCGTCTGCACGCGCAGCTTGGCGTCGAGGTTCGAAAGCGGCTCGTCCATCAGGAAGACGTCGGCGTTGCGGACGATGGCGCGACCGAGCGCCACGCGCTGCCGCTGACCGCCGGAGAGCGCCTTCGGCTTGCGATCGAGGTACTGATCGATGTCGAGGATACGGGCGGCCTCGCGCACGCGCTCCTCTCGCTCGTTCTTCGGCACCTTGCGCAGCTTGAGCGGGTAGGCAAGGTTGTCGCGGACGCTCATGTGCGGATAGAGCGCGTAGCTCTGGAACACCATCGCGACGTTGCGGTCCTTCGGCGGGAGGTCGTTGACGACCCGGTCACCGATGATGATGCGACCGTCGCTGATCTCCTCGAGCCCCGCGACCATGCGCATGGCGGTCGACTTGCCGCAACCGGAGGGTCCGACCAGAACCAGGAACTCCTCGTCCTCGATTTCCAGGCTGAGATTCGAAAGCGCTGGAGCTTCACCACCGCCGCCACCGTAGATCTTGGTGACGTTGTCGAAAATAACGCGAGACATGCGTCTACTCCTTCACACCGATGTTACAGAGGTCACCGCCCACCGGTACGTCCGGCTGGATGATCCAGAAGCGCCCTACGATTCATGAGCGTCTCCCAAGGGGAGACGTCACCATCGGTGTCTTTCCCTGCGCAAACCACGGCGCTTTATGATTCGCTGCGCACTTTATGACACCGGACCCGCTGCACTGTCAAGCGCATGCGCGCCGGATCGGCGGAGCCAGTGGGTCCGCACCGTCACACCGGCGTCGCCGGCGTCCGGCCACGGACCGTCCCAGGAGCAGGATTCGCCATCCCAGCCGCTGGCGCTGAGCGCACGGACGAAATCCCGGGCCGGAGTCCGACCCGGCTCGGCGAGCCAGAGCGCACCATCCGGCGCGACGAGGCGATTGACCACCGCGAGCAGCGGTTCGATGTCGCGCCGTTCGTAGAGAAGATCGGCCCCGAGGACAACGTCGAACGGACCCTCCGCACCCAGGGAGTTCGGGAGATCGTCACGCCAGTTCAGCCGCAATGCCCGGTCGGGCTCGCGACCGCAGTGCTGAAGACAGGTCAGGGAGGTCAGCAGCAGTGCCTCGGGGGCGTAGTCGGTGACAGTGACGGCGCCGCTACAGGCAACCGCAATCGCTGCCGTGATGCCTGACCCGCTGCCCAGCTCCAGCACGCGTCGCCCCTGGATGCGATCGGGGTGGCGGGCGATTGCCGCCGCGAGGGCGATACCGGATGGCCAGATCTCGGCCCAATAGGGCAGATTCTGCTCCGGGTCGGCGGCAATCTGATCGAGCAGCCGGTCGGTGTCGGCGGGACGCGCGACCTCCACCCTGGTCGATGTTCCCGGAATCGGGATCGTCTCAATCACGGGCGGCCCAGTGTGCGCGAGTGCCTGGCGCAGGGCGGACGCGCGCGCCTCGCGGGCGGTGGGGTGCATGAGGGGATCCCTGCGTGAAACCGGCGCCAATCGCCGGCAGGCTGCGGTACAGTATCGCCATTGTGGCATGACGGGATGGTTGCGCGTGGCGAAGCAAACGTGGCCAGGAGGCGAGACGTCGAAATGAGCGAATCTGAGCCGAAACACATGGCCGGGACGGCAGAAACCGCCGGACCCGTGGTGACGTTTGGGGAAGCGATGGTGCGGTTGACGCCGCCGGACAACGAGCGGTTGGAGCGAACGCGCAGCCTGAACGTCACCATCGGTGGCGCCGAGCTCAACACGGCGATCGGCCTGGTGTGCCTGGGGCGGCGCGCCACATGGGTATCCGCCCTCCCGCGCACGGCGCTCGGGCGAATGATCGACCGCGAGGCGCGCGCGAGTGGCGTCGATACATCGGCGATCCACTGGGTCGACGAGGATGCGGGGCGCACCGGGGTGTACTACCTGGAGGAAGGTGTCGACCCGCGTCCGTCGGCGGTGACGTATGACCGCAAGGACACGGCGATTGCCCGGGTGACACCGGGAACATTCGACTGGCCGTTGCTGCTGGACGGTGCCGGCGCCCTGCACATTTCCGGTATCACACTGGCCCTGTCAACTGGCGCTCGAGCCGAATCCATGGAGGCGGTCAGGGTCGCGAACCGATTGGGCGTGCCGGTAGCGTTCGACCTGAACTACCGGTCGAAGTTGTGGACCGAGGCGGAAGCGCGCGATGCGTTTGCCGAGATCATCCCGAAGGTCGATATCCTGTTTGCATCGCGTGGCGGGTTGCGGACCTTTTTCGACATCGACGGCTCGCACGAAGAGGTGCTGCAGGAGGCGGTACGCCGACTCGGCGTGGCGGCGGCGACCCTGACTCGCAAACGGACGAAAGGCGCGGGCCGGCTGCGGATCATGAGCATGGCACTGGGCCAGGCCGGTGTCCTGGCAACGACCGATTGGCGCAATATCGAGGTCGTCGATCGGCTTGGCGGTGGCGATGCCTACGCTGCCGGGTTCCTCGATGCCTACCTGGACAACCCGGACCAGCTCAGCCGGGCGATTGCGCTCGGCAATGCGGCCAGTGCCCTCAAGCACACGATGCCGGGCGACTTCCTGTGCGCGACACGGGACGACATCGAAGCGGTCGCCGCCGGTGGCGCGGAGCTGCTCCAGCGCTAGGGAATCCCGCGGCGTTGTATTGACCGGGCGACCGCCGGTTGGGTACACTCGGGCGTGAAAGGCGGGTTGTCTACCGTATGGCAGCTTTCATCGAGCGCATCCGAATAATCGCGGAGCCCTCCGCGGTTCGGGAAGAGTCAGGCGAACGCCTGATGCGCTCGGTCGACGCCGTGTCATCCACCTAGCTTCACGAACTCCAGTCGAAGGGCTCCATCAACGTCGCTTCCGCTTCGCGCGGGGCGACGTTCGTGTTTGTCCGGCGCCGGGCCGGACACCGAACGGCGAAGGAGCCCGACATGCCATCAAGCAGACAACGGCGTATAGACTATTCCCAGAACTTCCTGCGCAGCCGCGAGCTGGCCGCGGACCTGGTAGAACGTTCCGGCATCAACAATGCCGACACCGTGATCGAAATTGGGCCCGGCAAGGGCATTCTCACCGACGCGCTCGCCGGCCGGAGCCGGCATGTGCTCGCGATAGAAAAGGACCCGCGTCACGCGGACTACCTGCGGCAGAGGTTCGGTGTGCGGTCGAATGTGACGGTGTTTGCCTGCGATTTCCTCGCGTTCCCGCTGCCGGAAACTGCCTGCAAAGTCTTCGCGAACATCCCGTTCCGGCTGACTTCGGCGATTGTCGCAAAGCTGACGACCGGGATGGCCCCGCCCGACGACGCCTGGCTGGTGGTGCAGCACGAGGCAGCAGAACGGTTCGCCGGTCGGCCGCGCCAGACGATGGTGTCGGTCTGTCTGCAACCGTGGTTCGAGGTCGGCGTCACCCACCGCTTCCGCCGCCGGGATTTCGTGCCGCAACCGTCGGTGGACAGTGTGTTGCTGCGCCTTGGTACGCGGCCAGAGCCGGACCTTGCGTGGGACCGCCGTGCCCGTTTCGTCCAGCTCGTCGAGGCCGTGTTCTCAGCGTGGCAGCCCACGGTGAGCCAGGCGATGCGATCGCTGCTCCCTGCTCGGGTCGGCGCCGATCTAGTCCCCAGGCTGGGGCACGGGTACGACGTGAAGCCGACGGCTCTCGCACCGGCGGACTGGATCGCGTTGTTCGAGCTCCTGTCGTCGACACAGGACGACCAGGCATGGCGAGCGGTCGAGGCGGCCAGCGCCGCCCTGAAGCGACAGCAGCAACGGCTCGACCGCCCGACCCGTACCCGCCGCGGTCACAGGCGTTGACGTTACGGGCGGGTGACGGCGACGTGTCGCACCTGGGCACCCGTGCAGACCGGCGCGAGTTCCGTTGCCCGCCCATCGACGCCGAGGTGTTTTCCGGTCTCTCGCATTGCCGTCGTGACCAGCTCGACGCGGTCGTGGGGCACCAGCGCCAGGACCGTCGGGCCGGCGCCGCTCAGTGCCGCGCCAATCGCGCCTGCCTGTGTCGCCGCGCGCTTCATCTCGTCGAGATGCGGGAAGAGCCGGGCCCGGTAGGGTTCGTGGAGGCGATCATGCATGCCGGCGGCGATCAATTCGGGGTCGTTGTGCTGCAACCCAAGGGCCATGCCGGCGGCGCGGGCGAGATTGAACACCGCATCGGCGTGCGGCACCTGATTCGGCAAGGCCGCACGGGCCGCCCACGTCGCCCCCGTCGCCTCGGGGATGAACACCACGGCGCTGTATCCGGGGTCGCCATGCTCCCAGAGCCGGATGACGTGGTGGACGCCTGGAACCGCCATCACCGCGCCACCGAACATGGCCGCCCCGACGTTGTCGCCGTGCCCTTCGATCTCCCAGGCGCGTGTGTACACCTCGTCGGGGCTCAGGTCGAGATCGAGCAGCACGTTGGCCGCGATCAGGCCGGCGACTAGCGCAGCCGCCGATGAGCCCAGGCCACGCGCGATGGGGATGTTCGTTTCGGCATGGAGCGAGAATTCCGGCAGGGTGCGCCCGAACTCCTTTGCCAGCGTCTGCATCGCCGACACAGTCAGGTTGTCGCGCCCGTCGAGGAGTGCGGCCTCGCTCCCGGCGTTGACAACCTCGCCCGCGGTGCCGTCGGTGTCGATGGTGACTTCGTTCCAGAGATCGAGCGCCATGCCGATCGCGTCGAATCCGGGACCGAGGTTGGCCGAGGATGCCGGCGCCCTAACCGCGAATCGCATCGTCCACCACCCGTTTGAGCGCATCCATGGTCGCCGGAATGCTGACCGGTCGATTCGCAGATCGACGGGTTTCGTCGCCGCCCAGATGATAGTCGGCGATGGCGTCCGGGTCCTTGAGCAGGTTGCCGGTCAGGACGCAGACGACAGATGCGTCGGTCGCGATCTCGCCCGATGCTACGAGCGCGCGGACCCCGGCCAGCGATGCCGCCGATGCCGGCTCGCACCCGATGCCGATGCGGTCGATATGCGCCTTGGCTTCAAGGATCTCATTGTCAGTTACACTGACCACCCAGCCACTGGTCCGTTCGATGCACCGCCGGGCCCGGTCAGCACTGGCCGGATCGCCGATGCGGATCGCGGTGGCGACCGTCTCTGCCTTGACCGGCTCGTAGCGGTCGAATCCGCTGGCATACCACGCAGCGAATGGCGCCGCGCCGGCCGCCTGGATGGTGGCGATCCGGGGGAGTCGATCGATCAGGCCGGTTTCGTACGCTTCGCCAAGCGCCTTGCCGAAAGCGGCCGTGTTGCCGAGGTTGCCGCCAGGCAGCGCGATGACGTCCGGCGCCTGCCAGTCGAGCTGATCGAGCAGCTCGAAGACGATCGTCTTTTGCCCCTCTGGGCGGAACGGATTGACGGAGTTGGCGAGGTAGACCGAGCCGTCCGCGGTCAGATCGCGCAGCAGTCGCAGGGCGATATCGAAATCGCCCTCAACCTGGACGACCAACGCGCCGAGGGCGATCGTCTGGGCGAGCTTGCCCGTGCTGATTTTTCCCTCGGGGATCAGCACCAGTGCCGGCAGGTTCGCCGCGGCGGCGTACGAGGCAAGGGAAGCCGAGGTATTCCCCGTCGACGCGCAGGCCACGAGCGCGGATCCGATCGCCCGGGCATGACTGACCGCGACCGTCATGCCGCGGTCCTTGAACGACCCCGTCGGATTGTGCCCTTCATGCTTGACGTGGATCTGGCCGCCGTCCATGCCCGCGTAGCTGGCGAGTCGCGGGTCGGCGTAGAGTGGCGTGTTGCCCTCCCACCTGGTCACGATGGCTTCGGCAGGGATGGCGGGGAGCAGTGGCGCGAACCGCCAGACGCCAGAGGTCGCGGAGAACGTGCCGGGTGTCGCCGCGAACGCGTCCGGGCGCAGCGATCGGGAGGTGTCGATCAGGGCATCCAGCAGGCCGGAGCATTCGGGGCATGTTGTGATGGGGTGGTTGCCGTCGTGGGTCGCCCCGCAGGACATGCAGCGAACGGGCAGTGCGAGTTCCTGATGGGAACCCTGCACGGCAGCAGGCGCGAGATCGGACATGGAACCTGGTACTCCCGGTGATGCGCCGGCGGATGGTCACCGGCGGAATGCGCAAAAAGGCGCACAGTGTCACGGGGTGCACCGATGCGCCTCATCGAGTGTCAGCATACCATGCCGGCATGACGGATCAGGAAACGTCGAAGGGGTCGGAATCCTCAGGCAGCAGCAGCCCCAGTGCGATGTAGAGCAGGACGGTGGGGAGAACCGACACCCCTGGGATGATGACGGCCAGCACGATGAGTCCGACGCGCACGGCGAGCGGATTGATGCCGTAGTGCTGGGCGATGCCGCCACAGACGCCGAAGACCCATCGGTTTGTGGTCGACCGGGTTATCCCGATGTTGAGCGTTGGCATGGACATGTCCTTTCCTTTCGTGGAGCAAGTGTACGTCAGCGGTGCGCGAAGATGCGTCGTCGTGTCCAGTACCAGTATGGGGTCGGCCGTCTCGGGCGTCGGTGGGGATAGCCGCCATTCGGTTGGGTATGGCACCGGGAACGTTATCCCATCCCTGGTGCCGACGCTGGCACGACGAAACCCGGGCAGTCTGCCCGGGTTTCGATCGCGAGCATTTCACACGCTGGTCGATCTATGTTTCGACCAGGCTCGCCCGGACGACGGTGCGGGAGAGATATTCGCCACTGGCGTAATCGAATTCGCCGCCACAGGTGATCAGGGTCAAGACCGGATCGTCGGTGGGGCCGACCAGCTCGGTGATCTTGCCACTGGTAAGCTCCTCCAGGTCGAAGGTCTCGTTCCATTCGACGGCATAGCGAAACGTCGCCTGGTTCTCCCCGATGACGTCGATCTCGTCACCCTCGGTGAGGTCGCGCAGGTTGTAGAAGACGGACGGCCCGACATTCCAGTAGTCGACATGCCCCGCCATGACGACGTTGCCGATGATGCCAAGCTCTGCCGTCTGCTCGTACCACGAGACGACCCACGGACCGGTCGGGTTCTGCATGACACCGTCGACGATCTGTTGAATCTCGATCTCGGCATTGATCTGGGCCGCGGCGATCACCAGCGCAACCGGCTGGATCGCGGTCGTGGCCTGTGTCGAATCTGGCGCGTCGACGGCAAAGCCATCGCGGGTGGTGCCGGTGCCCGGAATCGGGCCGAGCTCGGTCGACTGGATGGGTACCTCCGTGTCGTCCTCGTCCTGTGCGTGGGCCTGGTATCCGAGCACCACACTCCCGGCAAGCGCGAACGCCGAGCCTACGATGTGCCGGCGGCTTACGCGTGGATCGCGTTCGTTGAAGTGGATGCCTGGCATGTACATCTCCTGCCTGGGTCTGGACTGCGTCCATGCGAACGGTGATGACGATCGGTGAATGCGTTGCGTGGACCTGCCTGTACCATGTCATTCTAGTGTCTCATACGCGCGACGACCGCCGATGGTGTCGCCACCTCGTGAGGCTGCACCGGAATCGATCTGGCGATGATGTCCACCCTTGCACGCCAACCTGATGAAATCCTGAACCGTCTCGCCTCGATCGGCATGGTTGCGGCGCACGTGCCCGGTGATCGCATGCCGGGCAGCTCGATCAACACGGTGTTCCGGCTGCGGACACTCGCCGGGGAGCCGGTGGTGTTTCGCCTGGGCCCATCCCGCGCGGATGTCGCATCCGGGCCAACGTGGATGCACGCCGAAGCACTCGCGTGCGAGGCGATCGTGTTGGACCGTGTGCGCGCATCGATCCCGTGGGTGCCGGTGACGCTGGCGGCGGGTTTCAGGGACAGCGCGCGCGCGTGGCTGGTGCAGTCGGTCGTGCCGGGTCGGCCGCTGGATATCGAGCTTCCGGGGATGACCGCCACACAGCGCGAAGGCATCTGGCGGGAGATCGGGCGCCTGGCGCGGCAGCTTCATGGCGTGCATGGGGAATGGTTCGGCACGCCCGACGGTCGCCGAGTGTATCCGGACTGGGCTGCCATGGTTCGTGCCGATGCGGAGGGATTGCGTGATGATGCCGTTCGCTATGGGCTCGATCTCGTGCCGTTCGACCGGCTTCTGACGGAGGTTGAGGCGCACGTCTGTGCACTGCAGGCGGTCAGGCAACCGGCAGTGGTCCACAGCGATCTGGATCCACGGCACATCTTCGTCCGGAGGCGAGGTGAGGACTGGGCAATCTGCGGGGTGATCGACTGGGAATACGCCCGGTACGTCGATCCGTGGTCGGAGAGCCTGCTGGTTGGGCTGCTGGCGCGCCCGGAAGACGACCCGGAGCGCGTTGCGTTCCTGGCGGGATACGGGTTCGACCCGGGAATGCTCGCCGACCCGGCGTTCCTGCGGCGGCAGCGCATCTACCAGGGCATCGCTCGAGGTTGGGCGCTCACCGACGCGG
>JAUIGA010000071.1 GCA_030430125.1 Chloroflexia bacterium
ACGTCTTCGATCTGCTGCTGCGAGAGGTTTGCGACCGCGGTGCGACTCTCACCGGCGAATGCCTTCATCGGGGTGCCGCTCTTGCCGTTCTTGATGATGTAGCGGAGGTAGCCGTTGCTCACTGTCGACAAGAAGACCTTGCGACCGATGCCGGTCCCGCTGCCGGACTCCTGGTAGCCAGCTCCTTTGCGACCATGGCACGTAGCGCAGATGGAGCTGAATACCGCGCTGCCGCGTTCCACGTTGCCGTCGAGCGGGCTCTGCAATTGTTCGAGCGCGGCCTGCTCCTCCAGCCGGGCGAGGTGATCGCGCAGCCCCTGCACCCGCGCGGCGGCGGCGCGCTGCTTCCACGCCTTGGCCGAGGTGACGTCGGCCGCGACCAGGTCGAGCAGGTCCGGCATGAGGTCGCCAACCTCCAGCGCGAGGCGGCGGACGGCACTGTCGGTCCATGTCTGGGCATCATACCCGGCCGGCCGCAGATGGAGGTCAACCATCCGCGCCACGTCACGGATCGTCTTGCGGTCGGCGTTGAGCCGCCGCAGCAGGGTTCCGGCGATATCGGCGCCGACCCGTTCGTGTCCGAAGAAGTGCGTCTCGCCGTTGCTGTCCACCGACCGCGTAAGCGGCTTCGCCGCGTCGTGCAGCAGGGCCGCCCAGCGAACGCTCGGGTGTGGCGGCGCCTGCATGACCACACGTTTCGTGTGGTCCCACAGGTCTTTCTCGCGGTGGATGCCGGGATGCCCGTAGGCGGCCCGCGCCAGTGGCAGCAGCTCCGGCATCGCGACGACGAGCAGGCCGGTTTCCAGCAGGACATCGAGACCGTGGCCGGCGTACGGCGCGCACAGCAGGCGGGTCATCTCGTGGTACACGCGTTCGACGCTGACCGTCTTCAACGCGTCCGCCTGCTCGGTCATCGCCGCGAGCGTATCCGGCTCGATCGAGAAGCCGAGCTGGGCGGCGAATCGCGCCGCCCGCAGCAGGCGCAGCGGATCCTCGGCGAAGCGCTCGTGGGGGTCGCCCACCGCGCGCAGCGTGCCCGTCGCCAGGTCTGCCTGCCCGTACCAGGGATCGACCATCTCGCCGGTGGCGGCGTTGACGGCAATGGCATTAACGGTGAAATCGCGCCGCGCGAGATCCTCCTCGATGCTGTGCCCGAAGGTGACCGCCGGATGACGGCTGCCGGGCTGGTAATCCTCGCAGCGATAGGTGGTGATCTCGACGATATCCGGATCGGGGTGCATGCCATCGACATTGTCCCGATGCGGCACCATGGTGTGATCGTGGATGACGAGGCCGATGGTGCCGAACTTCTCGCCGATATCGTAGACCGATACGGTTGGGAAGGTGTCGCCGACGATGCGAATCTCGTCCGGTCGCAGCGACGTGGCAAAGTCGAGATCGGCCGGACCGTGCGCGCCCAGCAGGACATCGCGAACGCAGCCCCCGACCAGATAGAGCTCGCCATCGAGATCGCGCGCCGCACGGGCAAGCATCGCCACCAGGCGCTGCTGCGGCTCGGGCAACTGCCCAAGCACGTCAATGGCGCCGGGATGGTGGTTGGCGATGGTGGTCGTGCGTGAAGCGGAAGACATGGGCGAATCGATCTCTCCGGCAGGCGTGCAGTGCTGATCCCGGCGTCTGGCACAGTGGGCGTGCGGACCAGGCGCCGATGCGGCTGGGTCCTAGTGTAGCGGCTCGGCGCGGACAGGCGACGATCTTCCGACGGGAGGCGACTGGGAAGGTATGGGCGGGTGAAACAAGACGAAATGGCGAACCGAATGATATCTTCTCTCGGATTGCCCGTATCCTCACAATCCGAGTATTGCCCTGACTGCGGCGCGCTGGTGCCGGTGATTCCCGACGGCCCGGTGCACCGGTACTTTGGGGCATCTTCCGGGTGCTGGGTCCTCTACGCCGCATTGCTGTCCCGCGAGTTCAGCACATTCGATGCCCGAACGCATCAGCTCTCGGTCGACACCTACGCCGTGCAGCATCCCGGCACGCCATCGCCGCAGACCACCCAGTCGGTCTGCACGCACCTCGTGGCGCTGTGCCTGTCACTGGAACACGAGTATGGTGTGGAGGATATCCGACCGATGATGGGCGATGTCAGCAAGGGCCGCTTCTTCACACCGGTGTGGCTGGCGGCGCCGGCCGCATCGGTCTGGCCGGTGACGATCGTCGACCTGCTGGATGCGACGTCGCCGGAGGACTACGGCGCGGCGGTGCGCCAGTGGGCGGAGGCGACCTGGCAGGCTTGGTCGGCCCACCACGCCCGGGTGCAGGCATGGTCAGATGGTGCTATCGCCGCTCGTTGACCACATCGAAGGCTTCCGCTGGCCGGACTACGCCCGTAGTGGCCGCTCCTGTGGCGTCCCGCAACGAACGGCAGGCACCACGCCGGCGCCACTCGAGATCCCCAGTGGGCATTCGGACCTCATTTGCACAACTCACGACCCGGAGTCGCGCTCGATGAGGCGGATGAGCAGGTCGTGGAGGGCATCCTGATCGGTCGTCGCGAGCGGAGCGACGACGGCGGCGCTGATCTCGTCCAGCGCCACCCGTATGCGGGGAATCGCAGCCACACCGGTATCGGTGAGCACCAGCGAGATCGCCCGGCGGTCGTTGGGATCCGGCACCCGCTCGACCAACCCCTCGCGCTCCAGGGCATCGACCATGGTCGTGATCGTACGTGCGGTGACCCCAAGATCGAGCGCGATGTCGCTCATCCGCGTCGATGTTTCCTCGGCATACCCGTTCGCCACCGCCAGCAGCAGGCGGACGCGCGGCATCGTCAACGATGCGGGCAGACCGAACGTCGCCATGCGCGCGTTGGCATAGCGCTCGATGAGGTGCGACATCCAGATGATCGAGTTGCAGATACCGGTCGCGACGGGCAGGGCTGCATCGATGCCGTCCATCTCGTCGTTGTCGGTGATGACTCGATTGGCGACCATTCCCCCTGCCCCTCCTGTTGCATCCGGGTGAACGCCCGGCCACTGCGTTTCGAGCCCGATCCTCTCGGATGCGGGATAGCGAGAGGGAGGGGACAAGCCCCTCCCGTACGAGTACCCGGACGTTCTCCGGTCAATTCTCGGCGACTCGCCGCTCGTACATCCACAGCGACACCGGCACGAACACGGCCAGCGCGATCAGCAGGTAGAAGGCCACCCACCAGGGCTTGTTGCCGACCTCCGGGTAGCCGGTGAGCAGGCCGCGAACCGAGTCGAGCATCAGGGTGAACGGCTGGTTCTTCGCGAACCCCTGCAGCCAGCCTGGCAGGAAGTCCGGGTTGATGAAGGTGCTGCTGACGAACGTGAGGGGGAAGATGATCGAGAAGCCGATCGAGTTCACCGCCTCCACCGTCTTCAGCGCAAGTCCGACGATCGCGCCCATCCACGCCAGGGTAAAGGCCATCAGCAGCATCAGCGCGATCGCCGCGACCCAGTCCAGGATGTCCGTTGTGGGGCGGAAGCCGACCATCAGGCCGACAACGATGGTGATGGTGGTCGTGAAGATGGCGATGGCCATGTCGGCGAGGATGCGCCCGAACACGACCGCCGAGCGAGACATCGGCAGCGACGCGAAGCGGTCCATCAACCCTTCCTTGGCATCCATCGCCAGGCCGAGGCCAGTGTTCATGCTGCCGAACACGAGACCCTGGACGAGGATACCGGCGACAAGGTAGTTGACGGCATCGACGCCGGGCGGCAACGTGGCCTGTACCGTGTCGGCGAAGATGTACCGAAACAGCAACAGGAACATGATCGGCATGATCGTGACGCCGATCAGCCAGTCGAGCTGCCGGGGGATGCGGATCAGGTGGCGCCTGGACATGACCTCGGCGTCGGCGAGAATGCTGGCCGCCCTGCTGCGCCGGATGAACTCAAGATCTGGCGCCTGGACATGGGGACGGGGCGCCGTGGTGGTCGGTGGGGAATAGGTTTCGGTGCTCATGCGGCATTCTCCGTGGAACCGTTGCCGTTCTCCTCGGCCTTGTGCCCGGTCAACTTGAGGAAGACGTCATCCAGCGTCGGACGGCGCAACGCCAGGTCGGTCAATTCGAGACCGGCGGTGTCCAGCCGCCGCACCGCCTCGGGCAACCCACGGGCACCGGCGGCAAATGGCACCCACAACAGGTGGGCATGTGGATCGACCTGAACCTCGCCATCGACATGACCGTTGACGGCGGCGATCTCGAGCAGCGTGCGCTCGGCGTAGCCAAGATCGGTCTCGCTGGTGACACCGATCTCCAGGCGCTCGCCACCGAGCTGCGACTTGAGCTGGTTGGCGGTGCCCTGGGCGATGACGCGACCGTGGTCGATGACCACGATTTCGTCCGCAAGCCTATCCGCCTCTTCGAGATACTGGGTCGTCAGCAGCACCGTGATGCCATCGTTGACGAGATCCTCGATCACCTCCCACATGCCATTGCGGCTGCGGGGATCGAGCCCGGTGGTTGGCTCGTCGAGGAAGATCACCGGCGGCGACACGATGAGGCTGGCGGCGAGGTCGAGCCGGCGCCGCATTCCGCCCGAGTAGGTCTTCAGCGACCGGTCGGCGGCATCGGCAAGATCGAATCGCTCGAGGAGCTCGTCGGCGCGCCTCCGGGCCGACTGGGAGGAGAGACGGTAGAACTGGCCGAACATGATCAGGTTCTCGCGCCCGGTCAGGATCTCGTCCACCGCGGCGTACTGACCGGTGAGCCCAAACCGCGAGCGGGCGTGGTCGGGATTGGCGACCACGTCGACACCCGCCACCACGGCGCGGCCGGCGTCCGGTTTCAACAGGGTTGTCAGGATACGCACGGCGGTCGTCTTGCCGGCACCATTCGGCCCGAGCAACCCGAGGACCGTTCCGCGCGGCACGCGCAGGTCGATCCCGTTGAGCGCGCGTGTCTCTCCGAACGATTTCTCGAGTCCCTCGGCGATGATCGCGGCGTCGTGCCGATCATCCTGTGCCATCATCTGGCCATCCTTTCATCCTGTGTCCGTACATATGATCCGCATACGGACTATCCACGTACCTAGTATGACGCAACCGTGCCCCGCAGTCAACCTCCGGCCGAACAGGCGGCGACCGCCCTGTCAGGCATATACGTACAGTGTGCCAGCTTGTCCACGAGTTGACTTATCCATTCTTGCCATCGGCTCGCCATTGCGCCCGAACAGCCACCTCGCCAAATATGAGACACACCGAGCCGAGAAGATCATATCGATATGGGTTGTTTTTGTCAATACTCGTATCATGATTATCAACTATCCGCATCCGCTTCACTTGACGCCAACGACACTATTAGCCACTATTCGTAGAAGCTGATCCTATCGTTTCTTGCGCTGCGCCGGGTCAGATCTTGATATGCACGTGCAGGATTCGTGATGGACGGTCTCCATGCGGTGTCGTTGCCAGGAACTCGAGTGGCGCTTCGGTTGATGGCGGGAATACTCCGGTTCGGTCGCTGCCGGCAGAGATCCCAGCTTCGCAAGTGCGAGCCGCAAAAGCGTGGCGAAACTGTCACGATTGCGTGTCAACGGGCGCAGGTACATGCACCGCCTCGGACACGCCAGGGATCGCCACCGCCCCGCAGTGGGTCAGCCATCCGGGCGGGTCCAGGCAGACAACGGCCCGCTCGACCCGACCGGGGTTGATCGATGGAGCGGTACCGGCGCCCGCATCCAGCAGGTGGGCAACACCGCTCAGGATGAGCAACAGCGTGACGAGCAAGGGAGCAACCTTCGCGCCCCATGTCGGCGGCGTGTCCTGCAGCATCGCGTTGAAGGGTTCCATTGGCGACTCCTGAGGCTCCGAAGCGTTGAATTGGCCGAACGGGCACCACCCGGCTGGGCGTCGTGCGTACGATGTACGCAGTCGATGTTGCGCAGCAGGCTCCGTGCATGTGGTACAAAGGAGCAAGCGGCAATTGCGTACGTCGTAGCGTACATAGTACGCATCACCAGCAGAGGTGTCAACCCATGTCCCAACCCGCCAGCCGCAGCGACCCGTCGCGCAGTCTCGCCCTGCTTTGGGGTCCGCGCCCGCAATCCGGCCGTGGTCCACAATCCGGACTCAATTCCTCGCAGATCGTCGCTGCCGCGATCCAGATCGCCGACACCGGCGGGATCGGCGCCGTCACCATGCGCGGCATCGCCGACACCCTCGGGGTGGGCGCCATGTCCCTCTACCGCCACGTGCCGGGGAAGGACGAGCTGATCGACCTGATGATGGATACCGTCATGGGCGAGCAGTATCTCGACTACACCGCGGAAACCGGGTGGCGCCGGCAGCTCGCGGCCTATGCCCGCAACGCCCTGGAACGACGGCTGCGGCACCCCTGGATCCTCGATGTCTCGCACAACCGCACCGTGCAGGGTCCCAACTGGGTGGCGGTGCTGGATGCGGTGGCTACCATCGTCGACGGCATCGGCCTGAGCGACTGGGAGATGGCCGCCACCGTCGAGCTGGTCACCGGCTACGTCGACCACGCCGCCCGCAACGAGTTTGAGCTCACCCAGGCCGACGTTGCCGACGCCAGCGCGGTCCAGCTGGCCTGGTGGGAGGGCAGTGCCCCGGCGGCGGCCACCTGGATGCCCAGGGGGCAATTCCCGGTCCACGAGCGCATGACGAGGATCTGGTACAACCAGGACGAGCAGCAGGACATGTTCACCTTCGGGCTGGAACGCGTGCTGGACGGCATCGACATGCTGGTGACCGCGCGCGCCACGACGCACGACGAGTAGTGGCTCCAGCCTCGCCACCATTTACCTCCGATGCTCGTACAGGTACATGGTGAGTGGCGCGAACACGGCCACCAGCGCCGCGCTGGCCCCAAGCAGCCAGGCGATCGACTGTCCCGGCATGTCCCCCGCCATGAGGTCGCGCACCGCGGAAACCAGGTGCGTGATCGGGTTGTAGCCGACGGCCGTCTCCAGCCACGAAGGCATGGTCGCCGGATCCACGAAGATGTTGCTGGCGAAGGCGAGCGGCAACATGAGCAACGTGCTCGTCCACAAGACCGCGTTCGGTGTTTGCATCAGGAGGCCGAGCGTCGTCCAGATCCATGACAGGCTGAACGAAAACGCGAGTACCAGCGCCAGCGAGATCAGGACACCAACCACGTCCCCTTCTGGCCGATAACCGAGCACCAGCCCGAGCGCAAGCACGATCGTCGACGCCAGCGTGTAGCGCACCGTGTCGCCGATCAGCGCTCCCACGATCACCGCGGGCCGCCAGACCGGCAGCGAGCGGAAGCGGTCGGCAACTCCCCTGGAGATATCCGTGTTGAGATTGACACCGGTGTACATCGTCATGAAGACCACGGTGTACACGAGGATGCCCGGCAGCACGAACTGCAGGTATTCACCGGTCGAGCCCGCCAGCGCTCCGCCGAAGAGATAGGTGAACAGCAACGTGAACACGATCGGCTGAAACACGGCGTCGAAGAGCTGCTCGGGCACGTACCGCATCTTTCGGAGCGCCCGCCATGCGAATGTGAGCGATGCCGAAAGCGCGCTCGGCCGCGTGGGTCGATCGCCCGGTGCGAGCGCCGAAGGAAGCGATGTTTCGACTGCCTGGGATGCCATGGATGGTGTCGTCATGCGACCTGCTCCTCATCGTCCGTGTCGGTTGTTTCTTCCGCCGGGTGTCCGGTCAGGGCGAGGAACACCTCGTCGAGACTCGGCTGCCCGTAGGCAAAGTCGCTGACCGGGATGCCCGCGCCGGCGAGCTCGGCGAACGCGCGGGCAGCGAGATCCGGATCCGAGACGCGTGCCGAGAGCGCCGCCGGGTCGGATCCGGTCTGCATGGGGACACCAAGCACGCCGGCGAGGAGCCGCTCCGCGTCCTCGCGCTGCCCGGGATCCCGCAACCGCAGGTGCAGCGCACCGGCGCCGACAGAGCTCTTGAGCTGGCCGGGAGTGCCCTCGGCGATGACCCGCCCACGATCGATCACGGCGATACGATCGGCGAGTTGATCGGCCTCGTCGAGATACTGCGTGGTCAGCAGCACGGTTGTGCCGGCGTCGGCGAGCGCCCGCACGATATCCCACACCTGATTGCGGCTGCGCGGGTCGAGCCCGGTCGTCGGTTCGTCGAGAAAGAGCAGATCCGGCGTAACGACCATGCTCGCGGCGATGTCGAGCCGGCGTCGCATGCCGCCCGAGTACCCCTTGACCTGCCGGCTCGCGGCGTCGGCAAGCCCGAAATCGCCGAGCAGCACATCGGCGCGCCGCCTGGCGTCCCCGCGCGCGTACCCAAGCAGGCGGGCGATCAGTACAAGGTTGTCCCGACCCGACAGATCCTCGTCGACCGAGGCGAACTGTCCCGTGAGACTCACGCGCCCGCGCACGGCGTCGGCATTCTGGACGATGTCGTGTCCGAAGACGCGCCCCTCGCCGGCGTCGGGGCGAAGCAGGGTCGCGAGCATTCGGATCGTGGTTGTCTTGCCCGCCCCGTTCGGCCCGAGGATCCCGTAGATCTCACCCGGGGCGACCTCCAGATCAACACCGTTCACCGCGACGGTGTCGCCGAATCGCCGCACTAACCCCCGCGCCTCGATCGCCGGGGAACCAGTGTCCGTATCCGGGTCCCGTTCCGTCGTCACCGTGCTCCGTCGCGTCATGGTGTCTGTCCTCTCCGAGCGCGATATACTGGTATCTCACCTGCTCATCGATTATTCGATGAAATATCTTAGCAGGTAAGATAAAACGAATACTAGAGAAGTCCGGAAGGAATGTCAAGCGCCATGTCCACCACACGAGAGCAGTTGCTGCGAGCCTTCGCCGAGGAGAACCGCACCAGCAACGTGGAAGGGGTTCTCTTCTTTCAGGCGCTCGCCGAGCGAAGCGGGATGAACCTGACCGATATGCTGTGCATCACCATCCTCACGTCGACGGGTCCGATCACCGCCGGGCAGCTGGCGGAGATGGCGGGGCTCACGACGGGGGCGATCACCGGCGTGGTCAACCGCCTCGAGCGCGCGGGGTACGTGCGGCGGGAGAAAGACCCCGTCGACGCCCGACGAGTGATCATCCAGCCGGTCCTCGAGGAGCTGGAGCGCGTGGGGGCCGGCTTCTTCGGGTCGCAGGACGCGGTGACGGACACGCTGCTCGCGGACTTCGACGACGAGCAGCTCGCCATCCTGCTGAAGTTCATGCGCAAGGCCAACGTCATGACCCGCGAGGGAATCGGCAAGTTGCGCTCGTCCACGCGGGGCGAAACCCCCGGTGAATTCACCACGCCCCTGGGGGCGGTGGAGCGCGGCCGGCTGGTGTTCGCCAACGGTGTCTCCCGGCTCACCGTGCGTGCTGCCTCCGGCATGGATGACCTGTACCGTGCCCGGTTCGAAGGCACCCAACCCGAGGTCAGGACCGACGGGGGAACCGTGACGTTCAAATATCCAGGCGGTCTCCGGAACAAGGTCTTCGGCTGGCACAACCGGTCCGGCACGGTCGAGATGAACGACGCAGTGCCCTGGGAGATCGAGGTGCGCGGCGGCGCCTGGCGCGTCGAGGCCGACCTCGGCGGAATCGAGCTGATGTCGTTCACACTCAAGGGCGGCATGAGCGACTGCGTCCTGACGCTGCCGGAGCCTGTGGGCGCCGTGCCAGTGCGAATCACCGGTGGCGCGAACAGCATGCACTTCCACCGCCCAGCGGGAACCCAGGCGAGACTGTCCATGCGGGGCGGGGCGGCCAGGCTGATGTTCGATGACCAGCGCTTCGACGGCGTGGGCGGCACGGTCCAGCTCCAGAGCCCTGGCTACAGCGACGCCGAGAACCGCTATGAGATCGAGATCTCCGGCGGCGCCAACGAGATCACGATCCAGTAAGCGACCCGGTAACGACCCCACGCATCGTGACGAGCGCGACGCGCGACCGCTGCTATACTCCCCGCAACGCCCGGGTCACCGGATCCGGGCCGCACCGCTACGGGGGCTCGGGGATGCCGGGCTGAGAGGGCGACCGCATCCGTCGCCGACCGTTGGTACCTGATCCGGGTAATGCCGGCGCAGGGAGGCACACATGGTCCCCCAACCCACCGCGCCCCGTCTCGCGCTCGATGCCGTCCACGCGACCTATGTCGAGGATGGCGCGACGCTCGAAGCGCTGCGCGACATCACCTTTTCGGTGCCCGATGGCGAGCTTGTGGCGCTCGTGGGCCCATCCGGCTCTGGCAAGAGCACGCTGCTCGACATCATCTCGGGTCTCTACGCCCCATCCAGCGGCCAGGTGCTGCTCGATGGCACCACACTGGCGACCCCCGACCGCCTCGGCAGGTCGTCCTACATGCACCAGCGTGACCTGCTGCTGCCGTGGAGGTCCGCCCTGGACAACGCCGCCATCGCCCTGGAGGTCCATGGCGTGCCGAAGCGCGAAGCCCGCCGCCGCGCGCGGGAGCGATTCCCCGAGTTCGGGCTGGCCGGGTTCGAGAACGCCTGGCCCGCGCAACTCTCGGGCGGCATGCGCCAGCGCGTCGCCTTTCTCCGCACCGTTCTCGCCGAGCGCCCCCTGCTGCTGCTCGACGAGCCGTTCGGCGCGCTGGACGCGCTCAATCGCGTCGTATTGCAAACCTGGCTGCTCGATCTCTGGGAGCGCGAGCGGCAGGCGGTGCTGTTCGTCACCCACGATGTCGACGAGGCGGTCTACATGGCCGACCGAGTGATCGTGCTCACCGCCCGGCCCGGAACAATCACCCACGTCGAGGAGATCACCCTGCCTCGCCCCCGCACCCGCGAGATGCTCACCAGCCAGGCGTTTCACCGCCACCGGGTGGCGTTGCTGGAGGCGCTGGGCTTGCTCTCCACACCAGAGGACTCCGTCGAGGTGTCATCGTGACCGCAGCCATACGCCGGTGGTCCCTGCCGCTGCTGTTGCTGGGACTGTTCTTCGTCGCCTGGGAGATCGCCGTCATCGTCACCGACACCCCGGCGTGGATGCTGCCGACGCCTTCCGCTGTCTGGGAAGCGTTCAACGACAACCGGGCGCTGCTGTGGAGACACACCCAGGTAACGCTGGTGGAGGTGTTGCTCGGGTTCGGGGTGGCGCTGATCGCGGGGGTCGGCATCGGCGTCCTGATCGACAGCTCGCGCATCGTCGAACGGGCGCTCTACCCGCTGATCATCGCCAGCCAGACGATACCGATGGTGGTGCTCGCGCCGTTGCT
>JAUIGA010000072.1 GCA_030430125.1 Chloroflexia bacterium
CGTCCCCACCGCGATGAAGATGATCTGCGCGCCGTCGATCCCCTCGGCGGGATCGGTCGTGAACGTCAGGCGGCCGGCAGCGGTGTTCTGCTCCACAATCTCGTCGAGACCGGGCTCGTAGATGGGAATCACGCCGTTGCGCAATCCCTCGATCTTCGCTTCGTCGATGTCGACGCAGCAGACGTTGTTCCCGCTCTCGGCAAAACAGGCGCCGGTGACCAGTCCTGCATAGCCGGTACCGAAGATGGTCAGGTTCATGCGTGTCTCGCCCCTGTGAAGATGCGTGCCGGATCCGCCCTGCGTGTCGGTACGGAGCGCGACGACACCAACTGTACATGTCAAGGTACCAAATCGCCGGCATATACGGCACCCCGGCCCATACGCGGGAACCGGGGTGCCTGGACGAATTGCCCGTGTCGATCGGGTGAGGGGCGAGCGCTAGTCCCGGTTCTTCACCGGATTGCTGAGCACACCGACCCCGCCGACCTCGATCTCGATGGTGTCGCCATCCTTCATCGGCCCGACGCCGTGCGGCGTGCCGGTCATGATGATGTCGCCGGGGTTGAGCGTCATCACATCGCTCAGGTACTGGATCAGGAACGGCACGCTGAAGATCAGGCCGCTGGTGTTGTCCGACTGTCTCACTTCACCGTTGAGGCGCGACTCAACCTTGACGTTGCCGGGGTCGAGCTCGGTTTCGATGCACGGACCCAGCGGCAGGTAGGTGTTGTATCCCTTGCCGCGAATCCACTGCTGCCCGGCGAACTGCTGCACCCGGTCGGAGACGTCGTTGCCGCAGGTGTAGCCAAGCACGTAGTCGAGCGCATCGGCCTCGCTGACGCGGTGCGCCGTCTTGCCGATCACGATCACGAGCTCGGCTTCGTAGTCGATGTTGTTTTCGGGGTAGGCGAGCTCGATCGCCTGACCCGGTCCGATCACCGCCGATTGCGGCTTCATGAACACCACTGGCTCCGTCGGCACCTCGCGGGTCGGGTCGTTCTCCTTGACGTGCAGCAGGTAGTTGAGCCCGATGGCGACGACCTTCCCCGGCTCGATCGGGGCGAGCAGCGCGACGTCGTCGACGCCGCTGACCGCCTCGCCCTTCGTCAACCCGGCGAAGACATTACCGCTGGCGGCGTACACCGTTCCGTCCTCAAGAATGCCGAACGCGGCGTCACCCTCGGTCTGATAGCGAACAATCTTCATGGGTTGTGGAGCTCCTTCCCCGCGGGATTGGTCGAATGGCGCACGTTGACGGCGCCTCGTGGCAAGACATCCGCACGATTGTATACGGATTGCCTGATCAGCGCGACCATCGAGCTGGCGGCGAACGGTACACTAGCCGTGGATCGAGTCCGGTCCCCTGCCACCTGCGACCCACCCCGGACGGAGCCGATGCCCGACCTGCACCTGCGCCTGGACAGCGACACCGACGACAGTGCATCGACCGGCCGGACAGTGCCGGTCCTCGATGTCTGCGAAGCGATCCAACTTCTGGAGCACGCCGAGATCACCAGCGAAGCGCTGGTGCCCTGGGGGTCGAACTACACCTTCGCCGTGGCGTTGCAGGATCCAGAATCGGGTGCGGTGGTGCAGTTTGGCATCTACAAGCCGGTTCGGGGCGAGCGGCCGCTGTGGGATTTCCCTCACGATACGCTCTATCAGCGGGAACGGGCGTCGTGGCTCCTGTCGGATCTGCTCGGCTGGGGCATCGTGCCGCCGACCGTGATCAGGGACGGACCGCACGGTGTCGGCAGCCTGCAGCTCTATGTCGAGCCGGGTGAGGAGATGGACCGCCGGCAGGCGCTGGAGTTCTGGGGCCGGTGCATCCCCGAAATGGAGCGAATGGTGGTGTTCGACATGATCGCGAACAACGCCGATCGCAAGTTGACCCACTGTCTCCTCGATATCCACGGCAACATCTGGGGCATCGATCATGGACTCACGTTCAATGTCGTGACCAAGCTGCGGACGGTGCTGTGGCAGTTCGTCGGGGATCCCGTGTCCATCGAGATCCTCGGGGATATCGCGCGGGTACGTGAGGATGAGGAAACGCTGCGCGATCGGTTTCGCGATGTGCTGGACGACACCGAGACCCAGGCCATGATCGACCGTATGGATGTCCTGCTGGCGACGGGCAGGCATCCGGAGCTCGATCCGAATCTCAACGTTCCGTATGGCTGGTGGTGATCGATGTTGGAGTTGAAGGACCGATTGGCGTTCCTGCGGGCGACTGACTGCCTGAAAGAGCTGCGGCGGGCGAACTGGATCTACTCGCGCCAGCGGCAGGAGACCGTCGCCGAGCACTCGTGGCACGCGCTGCTGCTGGCCATGCTCCTCGCCGACACCGCACCGGAGGGGATCGATCACGACCACGTTCGCGATCTCCTCGTCGTCCACGACCTGGTCGAGGTCTACGCCGGCGACACGCCAATCTGGGACGATGCCGCACGACACGACGAAGCCGCCCGCGAGATTGCCGCTGGCGCACGACTGATGGCGTTGCTTCCGGACGAGGTCGCGCCGCGGTTCGACCCTCTCTGGCGCGAGTTCCAGGCCCAGGAGAGTGAGGAAGCCCGGTTCGCCCGCGCCATCGACACCCTGCATCCTCCGCTGATGTCCTGGTCCGACGGAGGGAATGGCCACTCCAACGGCTCCATCACCCCGGCGAGGCTGATCGAGCGAAAGCGTCCCACGATCGAGGAATATCCGGCGCTGTGGGATTTGCTGTTGTGGACGGTGCAGGGTACCGTCGATCGAGGTGTGCTTCCCGCTGACGACGCGATTCGCCGGCGCTCGGATAGTGACCCGTCCAGGCCGGACGCCGCCGGGTGCAGCCACGACCGGATCGAGTTCCTGCTGGCGACCGACCGCCTGAAAGAGGAGCGGCGAGCGAACCTCATCCTGTCGCAGCCGCGGCGGGAAACCGTCGCGGAGCACTGCTGGCACGTGTCGTTGCTGGAGCTGCTGTTCGCGGACTGCGCACCGGCCGGAACAGATCGGAACCGGGTGGCCGACCTGCTGATCGTGCACGACCTCGTCGAGGTCTATGCCGGAGACACGTCGATCGACGATCTTGCTGGCCAGCGAACCGTCTTCGAGCGGGAGGCGAACGCGGCGCAACAACTGCTGGCATTGCTGCCACCTTCGTCGCGCGTGCGGTTCGCGCAGCTGATCGATGAGTTTCAGGCGCAGGAGACGCGGGAAGCGCGCTACGCGCGCGCGTTGGATACCCTGCACCCGACCATGCTCACCTGGATCGAGGGTGCTCACGTCCACCCCGATCACGAGAACGCTCCTGCTAGTGCGTCGGTCGTCCTCGAGCGCAAGCGCCAGATGCTGGAGGGCTATCCGGAGTTGTGGTCGTTGCTCCTCGACATCGTACAGGGCGCCGTTGATCGCGGCGTACTACCACAGGATGAGCGGTTTCCGCGAAGCCAACGATGAGTCGACACATCGCCGTGCCCTGCGGTAGCGGCGACTTGGCGGCGCCCCCAACCGGCGCGGGAGACGGCGCCGAAGCCGCCAATGTCGCCTAACGTCGGCAGCATTCAGCGCAGCAAGGCGACATTGCCCGCTGCTCAACCAGTTTCCAACGAATATTGGGTGCGCGGGCAGGTGCGCCTCTACCACCCACTGTGAAACCCTTTCTCGGAGACCTGACCGATTGGCGGGCGACATTGCCCGCTTCGCACCCTGTTTTCATCAAACGTTGGGTGCGCGGGCAAGTGCGCCGCTACGCCGGCCTCGGACACCCTCTCGCCTTGCCCCGGATCAGGACCAGAGCCGGTGGTGATCGGTCACATGGTCCCACTCGGGGGTCGGCTCAAAGAAGCCCGTATCCCACGGCACGAGGTGCTCCTGCACGACGTCGAGATTGAGCTCGAAGCCCAGCCCCGGCGCATCGGGCACCGGGATGTGGCCATCCTGGATGATCGGCTTCGGCACACCGTCGATGAAGTCGCTCCAGTACGGCACCTTGCTGAAGTGATGCTCCAGGGCGATGAAGTTCTCGGTGGCCGCCGCGCAATGGACGCTGGCCATCGTGCTGACCGGCGTGCCCGCCATGTGCAGGGCCATGCTGACGCCGCGTTCCTGCGCGTAGTCGCCGACCTTCTTCGTCTCCATGATGCCGCCGCTGGTGGCGAGGTCCGGATGGATGATATTCACGGCGCGGGCGTCCAGCAGCGGCTTGAATCCATCGAGGAGGTAGATGTCTTCCCCGGTACAGACGGGGGTGTTCAGTGTCCGCTCCAGCTGGACCCACTGGTCGGTGTATTGCCATGGCACGAGATCTTCAAGCCAGGCGAGGTTGTAGGGTTCGAGCGCCTCGCCCAGCCGGATGCAATCGTCGATGCCGATGTGCCCGAAGTGGTCGGCGGCGATCGGCACCTTGTCCCCGACGATGGCGCGGACCTCGGCCACGTATTCGCAGATGAGGTCGATTCCCTTCGGCGTCAGGCGGACGTGCGTGAACGGGTGCATCACCTGGGTGCTGTTGTAGCGGTCCATCGCGGCGTCGTCGGTATCGCCCGGGAGCATCCCCTGGGGCCAGCTGAGAGCGCCCTCGACCCCGATCAACGGCTGCACGCCGACATCCATCTTGAGCATTGTCCAGCCCTGCTCGACCTTCCGGAGCAGCTCGCGACCCATCGCTTCGCCGGTGGGCTCGTTTGGGGTATCGCAGTACATGCGGATGCGGTCTCGGAACCTGCCGCCGACCAGCGCGTGGGCGGGCACGCCGTAGGCCTTGCCGGCGAGGTCCATCAGCGCCATCTCGACGCCGCAGACACCGCCGCCCTGCCGGCCGTGGTGGCCAAACTGCTTGACGCGCCGAAACAGCTTGTCGAGGTTGCAAGGGTTCTCGCCCAGCAGGAGGTGCTTGAGCATGAGAGCGTAGGTCTTGCTGGCGAAGTCTCGTACCTCGCCGTAGCCGCTCACGCCCTGGTTGGTATCGATGCGGACGAGGGTGAAGTGCCACTGATCCCATCCGACCGTGGCCGTGCGGAGATCGGTGATCCTGAGCTCGCTCGGCCGCGATGCGGTGCTGACACGATCCTCTGGGCGTTCCTGGATATCCGTCATGCGATCCTCTCCGTCGTTCCCGTGCCCGGTTGCCGATACCGGGCATCGTCACCGGAATCGCCGGAGGAGGCAAGAGCATGTGGATTCGGGCGGCATAGCCGGATCCTTCGATCGCCGGTGCACGTAGTGCGAGCGGCGCACACCCCGTGGAACTGGCACAATTCCCGGAGCGCAGCCGCACCTGTCCGGCGAGGAGACCCCATGGCGACCACCCACGAAGAGATAACAACCGACTCTGACATCACCATCGAGCCGGCGTACGACGCGCCAGGCGAGCCCATCGCGCTGGCGCCGCCCGGCTCCTATCCGTATGTCCGCGGGATTCACCCCGGCATGTACCGGTCGCGACGCTGGACCATGCGCCAGTACGCTGGATTTTCCTCCGCAGAGGAGAGCAACGCGCGGTATCGACTGCTCATGGCCCGCGGCACCACCGGGCTCAGCGTCGCCTTTGACCTGCCCACGCAGCTTGGCCTGGATTCCGACGACCCGCGAGCGGCGGGCGAAGTGGGGCGGGTAGGTGTCGCCATCTCGACTCTGGACGACATGCGCCTCCTGTTCGACCAGATCGACCAGGAGGCCGTCACGACGTCGATGACGATCAACGCGCCGGCTTCCCTGTTGCTCCTGATGTACCAGATCGTCGCCGAGGAGCGCGGCGCGAACCCGGCGAAGCTCGGCGGCACGATCCAGAACGACATTCTCAAGGAGTACGCCGCGCGAGGGACCTATATCTACCCACCGAAACCTTCGATGCGACTCGTCACCGACACCTTCGCTTATTGCGCCGAGCAGCTGCCGCGCTGGAATACGATTTCGGTGTCCGGATACCACATTCGCGAGGCAGGCTCCTCGGCCGCGCAGGAGATCGCCTTCACTCTGTCGAACGCGGTCGCCTACGTGGATTCGGCCATCGGCGCCGGGCTGGACGTGGACCGTTTCGCGCCACGCATGAGTTTCTTCTTCGCGTCCCATTCGAACCTCTTCGAGGAGGTCGCGAAGTTCCGCGCGGCACGGCGGTTGTGGGCAACCATCATGCGGGAACGCTTCGGCGCGACAAACCCCAAGGCGCTGATGCTGCGCTTTCACACGCAGACCGGCGGTGTCACCCTCACTGCACAGCAGCCGCTGAACAACGTGGTGCGTGTTGCCTACCAGGCGCTGTCAGCCGTGCTTGGCGGCACGCAGAGCCTGCACACGAACGGGTTCGATGAAGCGCTGGCGATCCCGACGGAGGAGGCGGCGACGCTGGCGCTACGAACGCAGCAGATCCTCGCCGAGGAGACTGGTGTGCCGGATACCGTGGACCCGCTCGCCGGGTCGTGGTTCATCGAGTCGCTGACCGATCAGGTCGAGACGAAGGCGCGGGAGTGGATGGACGCGGTCGACGATCAGGGCGGGGCCGTGACGGCGATCGAGCGTGGCTTCATGCAGAACGCGATCGCCGAGAACGCCTACCGGCGCGAGGTGGCGCGGTCGTCCGGCGACGAAATCGTCGTCGGGGTGAACAGGTATGCCACCGACGACGATGTCGACATGGAGCTGCACCGCATCGATGAGGCGATGGTGTCCCGCCAGGTCGAGCGCGTGACCGCGTACAAGGCCGGGCAGGACCGGGTGTCGGTTGACGCCGCACTTGCCAGGGTGCGCGCCACCGCCGAAGGGACGGGCAACCTGCTGCCGCCGATGAAGGACGCGTTGCTGGCCGGGGCGACACTTGGGCAGGTTGCCAACGCGCTGCGCGATGTCTTCGGCGAGCACAAGGCGGAGATGTAGGCCGGCGCGCCGTTGACAAATCGGCACGAGGCCAGTCCCAACTGTCACTCCGAGCCGAGGGCGTAGCCCTCGTGCCGAGGAGTCCCCGCGCGAAGCGCTCGGCACCGCAGGTGCCACACCAGCGATGGCGCCAGGTACTGAGACCTGACTGCAATCGCGAAGCGCTTCGCGCGGGGACTCTTCGCTTCACTCAGAGTGACGGGATTTCATACCGTCTTCTCTGTCGGCACAAGATCGCCTCTACGAGGCGGTTGCGTTCGCCGTTCCTCGCTTCTTCCGCCCACGCGGTGACTCCTCGCGTTTCGGATAGCGCAGAGATCGCGTCAGGGGCGTGCCGAGCTCGGGGTGCTCGACCGCGTCGGTGTATCCTCCCGGGTGGTCGCGCACGATGCCTTCCTCGATCGACACGATGCGCGTGCACACCCGGTCAAGGAACCAGCGATCGTGGGAAATCGTCAGAATCGCGCCGGGGAACTCCTGCAGCGCCCGCTCCAGTGCCTCGCCTGACGGGATATCGAGGTTGTTGGTCGGCTCGTCGAGCACCAGCAGGTTCGCCCCACTCAGGATGAGCAGCACAATCTGCAACCGTGCCCGCTCGCCACCACTGAGTGCCGCGATGCGGTTCATCGCGTCGTGCCGATCGAACAGCATGCTCACCAGCGCCGACAGTGCCTGTTGCTCGGTCATCGGCTTCAACTGACGCAGCGTCTCCAGCGGTGTCGCTTCCGGATCGAGCGTTTCGTGCTCCTGTGCGTAGTAGCCGACCGTGACGCTGTGACCCAGTCGGATGCTGCCACTGGTCGGCGGCTGCTCACCCAGCACCATGCGGACCAGCGTTGTCTTGCCGGCGCCGTTGGGGCCGACCAGCCCCACGCGGTCCCCATGTCGCAGCAGCAGGTCGAACGGCTCGAACACCGTTCGACTGCCGTAGGTCTTGGCGACGTTGTCCGCTACCAGGACATCGGTGGAACCGCGGCTGGCGTCGAACTCCACCTGGATCTGCCGCCGGTTGAGGTTTGGCGCCGGTGTGGATTCGAGCCGTTCTCGCTCTTTCGCCAGCTTGCGCCGCTGGTTCTCGGCGCGGGTGGCGAACTTGTCGTTCTGCCTCGCCCACTGGGTGAGCTGCTCGGCGCTCGCCTTGAGCTTTCGGAACTCGCGCTTCTGCACCTCACGCAACTCCGCCTCGCGTTCCAGGCGCGCCTGCCGCATCGTACGGTAGGCCGAGTAGTTGCCCGGATACTCGCGGATGGTGCCATCCTCGAGCTCGAAGATCGTGGTGGCCACGCGGTCGATCATGTAGCGGTCGTGGGAGATCATGCACACCGCGCCGTCGTAGTCGTTGACGAGCCATCGCTCCAGCCAGGTGCGAGTTTCGACGTCGAAGTGATTGTCCGGCTCGTCGAGCAGCAGGGCGTCAGGAGGGTCGAGGAGGAACTGAGCGAGGTCGACCAGCTTGCGCTCGCCGCCGCTGAGTTCGGCAACACGCTGGTCCCACCGGTGTTCCGGAAACCGGAGCTCGCCCAGGACGCCTGCCAGCGCCGAATCGGTGTCGAACACCAGGGCTGCATCGAGCCGCGCCAGCACGGTCTCGTGACGTTCTATGACCTCCGCCATCGCATCGTCGTCGAGCGGTTGCGACAGTTGCTGCTCCAGCAGGTGCAGCTCGGCATCGAGCACGTCGATGTCGCCACCGGCGCGGGCGAGTGTCTCGCGCACGGTCAGTGCCGGATCGAGCGCCGGTTCCTGGTGGAGATACCCGATCCGCAGGCCGCGCCGATGCGTCACCGCGCCGCTGTCGGGCACCAGCTCCCGCGCCATCAACCGGAACAGGGAGCTCTTGCCGCTGCCGTTCTCGCCGATCAGGGCGGCGCGTTCGCCCTCGTGCAGCACAAAGGCGGTGTCTTCGAAGATCTGGTTGCCGCCGTGGGCGTAGGAAACGTCGGCGGCCTGAATCAGGATTGTCATGCACGGGTCCTTGGTTGTGAAAACAAAAAGCCCTCCGGCAACTGCCGAAGGGAGGTCAATGTGTGTGCTGGATTGCGAAGATCAGTCAGGCGCGACCGTCGTGAGCAGGGCACACTCCTCCCATGACGGACCCGAGGTCGGTGAGATGGCGATGATGGATTTTTCGAAGATCATGCCGCCCATTGGGAGAAGTCCTGCGTGCTACGCCCTGACCCGTGTCAGGCTCCACAGGCATCGTACTGGCCGGAGGGAGGCTCGTCAAGCGGTTGTTTGAGGTTGCCGGAGACACGAAGACACGTCGACGTTGCCGACTTCCGACGACGTGAGGCCAACCAGCACACCGTCACCCAGAGCGAGGACCGCAGGTCCGACGCGAAGGGTCCCCGCGCGAAGCGCAGCTCGGTTGGGGACGAGTGACGAACGTTGAGTCAAGCGACGATGCGGCCGCGTGCGCGGCCGCATCGTCGCGCGGGGAGGGTTCTCCCCTCCGTTGGAGGGGAGTCAGAGGGGAGGATCCCTCGACAAGCTCGGCATGACGATGAGAGGCGGTGGCAAGGCAAGTCAGCTCTCGAATCGTGTCGATACCACGTGGCGATCGAATCCCGCGTAGTCCCTGATGATCGCGACCTCAGCGCCGGGCAGGGTAGAAGCCAGCAGCGCTGAAACGATCTCAGCTTGCATGGGGTCGAGCTCGAGGCCGACCGCGAACGGTTGCGCCAGTCGAGCCGGAAGCCGCGGGATGAGCCGCCGGATCAGGTCAAGTCCGTCAACTCCGCCATCCAGCGCCAGTCTTGGCTCGGCGGCGAGGTCCGGGTTTTCCGCAATCTGTTCCGGTGTGAGATAGGGGAGGTTCGCAAGCACGATGTCAAACGGACCGGGAGCGGCATCCAGCAGGTCGCCGTCCACGATGGCGAACCGGCCGGGCCGATCCGGTGGCAGATGCTGCGCCGCGTTGCGGCTGATGACATCCCGAGCGCCAGGCGAGGGTTCGACGGCGGTTACGTCGACCGGAACCGGCGCCAGCGCCGCAATCGCGACGGCGATCGCTCCGGAGCCCGATCCGATATCTACCAACCGGACTGGACGACGATCGAACGCAGGCAGGTGCGACAGCGCCCATTCGACCAGCAACTCCGTCTCGGGACGCGGCACCAGCACATCCGGGGTGACGGCGAACGGCAGCCCCATGAACTCCCGCGCGCCGGTAATGTAGGCGGTCGGCTCGCCGTTCTCGCGGCGCTCAAGGAGCCGTTGAAACGCGGATTCGTCGTTGGGCTGGACGTCGTCCCGCAGGGCGAGAAAGAGCCGCGTGCGGTCGAGGCCGGTCACGGTGCGCAGCAGGATCTCGGCATCGAGGCGCGGGCTTGCACTTGTGGCTTGCAGGCGCTCGGCAGCAACGTTCAACAGGTCGGCGTGGGTGGTCATTTGGTGGGGCTCGCGGCGAGGGCCAGGTACATCGAATGGTTCCCCAGGCTGGTGTTTCGGTCATCGGGGCGCGGCGAACCCCGAAGCAGAGAGTATGATGCATGCATCGCGAACGGCAATACGCGGGGTACACGCCCGCGTCCTGGCAGTGGAAGGGCGGCGTCGGCGCAACGCCGCGCTTTCCTGTTCGCGGCCCCGCGCAGTCGCCAGCATGAGGAGGGAACGATCATGTGCTCGCCCGAAGTTCTTGCAAAGGTTCATGCAGCGATCGGTCGTGATGGAGCCACCATGTCACGCCGAGGCTTGCTCGGCGCGGCCGGCGCCGGTGCGGCGCTCGTTCCGCTGTCTGGCCTGGCGCGACAGGCGACACCGGTCGCGAGTCCGGTGGTTGAGGCGCAGGCCATCTCCTGGTCGGCCGTTGCGAATCTCTCGTATGCGATGTCGGCCGAAACGCCGATCTGGCCAGGAACCCCGACCGGATTCGTGGCGGAGCCCTATGTCACCATCGAGAACGATGGATTCTATGCGAACATCCTGACCCTCAGCGAGCACACCGGCACGCATATGGACGCCCCCGCGCACTTCATCGAGGGGGCTGCAACGTCGGACCAGGTCGAGCCCGGTCAGCTTGTAGCGCCGTTGGCGGTGATCGACGTTTCGGACCAGGCGTCTTCGGACGACGACTACGGACTCTCGGTCGACGACATCCTCGCGTGGGAAGCGGAGCACGGCGAACTGCCGGCGGGTGCGTTCGTGGCGATGTATTCGGGCTGGGGGGCGAGATTCGGCGATGCCGACGCGTTCATCAACGCCGATGCGGAGGGCG
>JAUIGA010000073.1 GCA_030430125.1 Chloroflexia bacterium
GATGCTACAACGCCCGCCGCGCTCTGGTTCGAACTCCAGGAACGTCTCGGAGAAGACGTAACATTGGTACGTGCCGGAGATGCCGTCGACAGGCTCCGCGCGATCAAGGACTCTGCAGAGCTTGAACTCCTGCGTGAGGCGGCGCGTCGCACCGAACAGGCGTTCGAGATTGCGGTCGCCCGCTTCGATGTGGATATGACCGAGCGCCACTGCGCCGACCTGGTCCGCGATGCCTTGCAGGAGGTTGGAAGCGAGGGCGAGGCCTTCGACACAATCGTTGCCAGCGGCCCCAACGCCGCCAAGCCCCACCATCGACCGGGAGACCGCCCACTGCGTGCCAGCGAGTCGATCATTATCGACATGGGCGCGTGTGTGAGCGGGTATAATGGGGACCTGACGCGCACGATCTGTCTCGGTGAGGCGGACAGCGAGTTGATCGCGGTGTACAACGCCGTGCTTGACGCCCAGTTGGCGGGGCTGCAAGCGATTCGCGCTGGTGTCCCTGCGTCGGACCCAGACCAGTCAACCCGGGAGGTATTTACGGCCCGTGGCCTGGACCAGTATGTGATTCACGGGGCTGGTCATGGTCTTGGGCTTCGCGTGCACGAGGCACCTTCGCTCCGCGGATCCGCCGACGCCACATTGAGCGCGGGAAATGTGATCACCATGGAGCCCGGCCTGTACATTGAAGGTTGGGGTGGTGTGCGTATCGAGGATGTCGCGATCGTTCGCGACGATGGCTACGAGAACATCACGTCAGCGCCCAAAGGTGTTTCGGCGCTGCAACGTCACTGAGGAGGAACCCCGGACCAATGATCGATACCGGTGATATTCGCAAGGGCAGCACATTCGAGCAGGACGGTCGGCTGCTCAAGGTCGTTGACTTCTCTCACAACAAGCAGGGTCGCGGCTCCGCACAACTCCGCATGACACTGCGAGACCTTCGTACCGGCTCACTCACCCAGCAAACGGTCATGGCAGGCACGAAGTTCTCCTCGATCCGGCTTGAGCGCTCGCACGTCCAGTTCCTGTACCGCGATGCGGACGGGTTCCATTTCATGGACACCGAGTCGTTCGACCAGATCATGTTGAACGAAGAAACCGTCGGCGAAGCGGCCCGATTCCTCAAGGACAACGATGTCATCGATCTCCTCACCCATGAGGACGAACCGATCGACATCGAACTTCCCACGTCGGTCGTCCTGACCATCACCCAGACCGATCCAGGGTTCAAGGGGGACACCGCGACTGGCGGCACCAAACCCGCTACCCTGGAATCCGGATTGACAGTGAATGTGCCGCTGTTCCTGAGTGAAGGCGACCAGGTCAAGGTCGATACGCGCACCGGAGACTACATCGAGCGCGTGTAGCTGGGGGAACGAGGATGGAGCGGTTCGCCGACATGAATGCATCAGCGAATGAACAATCCTCCACCGGGGAGTTGATCGGCGCCGTCCGCGAACTCATCTCCCTCATGGGCAACGGGGGAATATCCGAACTCGATATCACCTCGGGCGATGTCTCCATACGGCTTCGCGGCGGGTCCGCAGCGGCAAGCCCCGATGCGATCAACGAGGTGGGGAATGGTGCACCCGCGCCAACCGCGTTGTCCGTCGATCACGGCCACGTCGTTACCGCCCCCATGATCGGGACCTACTATTCGGCCCCGGCGCCCGGTGAGGACCCGTTCGTCCAGGTGGGCGACGAAGTTGAAGTCGGCCAGGTCATCGGTATCATCGAGGCGATGAAGATCATGAACGAGATCATCGCCGACCAGGCCGGGGTGGTCACGGACATCCTTGTCGAGAATGCGCAGGCCGTTGAGTACGGGTCGCCACTGGTGCGCCTTTCCGAGCAGACTGACGGGCTCTGATGTTCTCTCGCGTCCTCCCTGTCAGCACACTCAACGCCTACATCCAGCAGGTACTTTCCGCCGACGACATCCTGGCCGACCTGTGGACCGAGGGCGAGGTGACCAGTATCACCTACGCTCGATCGGGCCATGTGTATTTCAAACTCGCGGATGGCGATGCGCTCATCGATTGTGCCATGTGGCGCACGTTCGCCTCCCGTCAAACCTTCCGGCCGCGGGTTGGCGACGCGATCATCGTTCATGGACGGGTCGACTACTACAGCCCGCAGGGGCGGCTCCAGATCATCGCTGATGTCTTCGAGCATCAGGGGCAGGGCATTCTCGCCCTGGAAATGGAACGCCTGCGACAGAAACTCGACGCCGAGGGGCTCTTCGACGAGGCCCGCAAGCGTCCCCTTCCCCGATTTCCACAACGGGTTGGCGTCATCACCAGCGATTCAGGCGCAGTGTGGCACGACATTCAGACAGTTGCCCGCCGTCGCTACCCGCTGGTCGAGCTTGTGTTGATCCCCGCCGCCGTGCAGGGACCAGAAGCCGCTGGCCAAATCGTGCGCGCGTTGCAGGTGTTCAACACGCTTGATGACATCGATGTCGTCATCGTTGGTCGAGGCGGTGGCTCGCCGGAGGATCTCGCCGCGTTCAACGACGAGTCGGTCGCGCGCGCCATCTTTGCGAGCGGTATTCCCGTGGTCTCGGCGGTAGGTCACGAAACCGACTTCTCCATATCCGATTGGGTCGCTGATGTCCGGGCGGCTACGCCCTCGGCGGCGGCCGAGATCGTTCTGCCGGACATTGTGGAGCTGTCGGAAGAAATTGCCGATCTGAAAGACGCCATGACCGAGTTGATGGAGCGCCGGCTGGTGGAAGAGTCGGTCCGCCTTGCCCAGGTACGCCGGCGGCTGGCAATTCAATCCCCCACTTCGCACGTCGAGCGGGCTCGCTACGAATTGCAATTGCTCCTGCGTCGACTGCAGGCGGCAGCGCGCTCGGAGCTTCGCCAGCGGGATATGCGCCTGGGCGGCTCGCGAGCCCTCCTCGATGCCCTGCATCCGGGGCACATCATGGCCCGCGGATTCGCCCTGGTCGAACATGCGTCGACCGGCATGTCCATTCCACGTGCCGGCAACTTGCCCATCGACGCCGAGGTGGAGGTTATTTTCAATGATGGACGCGCACGCGGCAGGCTTGCGCCGATACCGAAATCCAGCAAGGACGCATGAGCATGGCATCATCACATGACAACGGTCAGGACGAACGCAGCTTCGAGCAAGCGCTCGACGAGCTCGACACGGTGGTTGCCGAGCTGGAATCCGGCGATCTCAACCTTGACCGAATGCTCGATCGCTATGAGCATGGCATGAAGCTGGTAGCAGCCTGCCAGCATCAGCTCCAGGAAGCCGAGCTTCGCGTTACCCAAATCGCGGCAGAGACGGGGGATCCTCAGTAGCGGCGTCCCCATTTCAAGCTAATGGACTCCAACGATCCATGACAGCATCATCGACTGTTCTCGCTGCCGGCAAGCTCCCCGCGAACACTCTGGCGGCGCTCCTCGATCGCCATACACGCCACGACGACCCGGCGGTCATCGTGGCGCCAGCACCAGGATTCGACGCTGCCGTCGTTCGGCCTGGCGCGGATATCATCGTCAAGAGCGATCCCATCACCTTCTCCACCGCGTCTCCTGCCGACTATCTGGTCGCCGTGAACGCGAACGATATCGCCTGTCTTGGCGGCATTCCCAGATGGTTGACGGTCACCGCCCTGTTCCCCCACGGAACCACAACGGAAGCCGATGTCGCGGCTGCCTTCGAGACGCTCGCCCGCTCCTGCGAGCGCATTGGCGTCTCGCTGGTGGGCGGGCATACCGAGATTACCCCCGCGGTCGACCGGCTGATTCTCTCGGGAACCATGTTCGGGGTTCCTGGTGAACACGGAACGCTCGTACCTGGCGGAGCACAACCTGGCGACGAGATCTTCATGACCCAGGCGGCCGGGATCGAAGGCAGCTCGATCATCGCGACCGAAGTCCCTCCCGCCCAACTTGACGGGATCTCGGCCGACGTGATTGCGACAGCAGCCAGCTACCTGCATGCCCCCGGCATCTCTATCGTCAATGCTGCGAGAATTGCACGAGAGTTCGACGCGGTGACCGCCATGCACGACCCTACCGAAGGAGGCGTCGCGACGGCGATCCATGAACTTGCCGATGCCTCGGGTCTCGGATTCGAGGTCGATCTCGATCGAATTCCGGTCTGGCCCGCGACTCGTGCTCTCACCGACCACTTCGACATCTCCCCGCTGGGTTTGATCTCCTCCGGTGTCCTCCTCTTCGCCGCTTCCCCCGGAGCCGAACCCGCAATCCAGGATGCGTTCAACAGTAGCGGCATCCCGGTCGCCCGCATTGGGGCGTTTCTCACGGACCCGGACCGCCGCATCGCCCGCTCCAGGGCTGGACAACAGCCGATGCCGCGCTACGATGCCGACGAGATCACCCGTGTATTTGCGCGGCTGGAAGTCGATTCCTCCAGAAGCCACCAGGAGCTCAGATAATAGTGAGTCCGCACTCTGCGTGATTGAACACGGAGAGCGGTTCAAAACCTGTACCCAAACCTGCCAGCATCGAATCGTCAGTTTGTCGACCACGACAACATGATCCAGGAGTAGCGCCATGAATCAGGGCATCGTCGTCGCATCCGCCAATGGAGCCATCGGACTTCCCGCCGCTATCGACGTGCTTCGCGGTGGTGGGTCCGCCATGGATGCGGTGATCGCCGGAATCCGGCTTGTCGAGGCCAACCCGGACGACCACACGGTCGGGTACTCCGGGCTGCCCAACATGCTCGGTGACGTCGAGCTCGATGCCAGTGTCATGGAGGGCCGGGGTCTTCGGGCCGGAGCGGTCGGTGCCCTCAAGGGGTATCAGGATGCGGCGGATCTCGCGCGGAAGGTGATGGAAACCCTGCCCCACGTGCTCATTGCCGGAGACGGCGCCCGGCAACTTGCCGCCGAGCTCGATTTCGAACCGCGTGACCTGCTCACGCCGGAAGCCAGGGAGATATGGAGCCAGCGCCTGCATGACGACGCCGATCGCGACGCGAGCTATCTCGGTCGGGTCCGCGAGCTGGTCACCGCCTCCGCCACCGATCCCGACTTCGCAGGCATCGACGAGATTCCACATGGAACAGTCAACTTCATCGCTCGCGACCGTCAGGGAGACTTCGCGTGCGCGGTTTCAACATCTGGCTGGGCATGGAAGTACCCGGGGCGAATGGGCGATTCCCCGATTATTGGCGCCGGCAACTATGTCGACAACCGCTGGGGTGGCGCCGCCTGCACCGGTCGCGGCGAAATGGCGCAGCGATGCCTGACCGCCCACAGCGTCGTGACGTTCATGCGATGCGGCATGACGCTCGACGAGGCGCTGGAGCAGGCCATGAATGACCTCGCCCACCTAGACGACCCCTACAAGAGTGAAATGAACATCGTCGCGCTTGATCGGGATGGCAACCCTGGCGCGGCGTCCACCGCGAAGGACAAGACCTACGCCCTCATGACCGAGGACATGGAGATTCCCGAGGAACGTCCACGCACACACGTCCACGTGCCAGGTACCTAGCCACGCATAGGGCATCGCAGATCGATTTTCCCCTGTGCCGGTGCCAGACGGCAAGCGCGGACCGGCACACCACCGACTCCGTTCCCGGCGTCCCGCATGGTTCAGCCGAAGCCCGAATGACCACTCGATCTCCGCGCGTTACGACGTATATGGCAACCGGCCGGGGGATAGATTCCCCCGGCCGGTTGCGGTGCAGCACTGAATTGGTGACCTGACCTACATGTCCTTGTGCAGCGTCTGCAGGAACTCAGCGTTGGCGTCGGTCTTCGAGAGACGACTCAACACCAGCTCGGTGCCTTCGCTGCCACCAAGCATCGACACCATGCGCCGCATGGTCCACACCTGGCGCAGCGTTTCCTCGCCGAGCAGCAGCTCTTCGCGGCGCGTGCCGGAGCGCTGGATATCGATCGCCGGGTAGATGCGGCGCTCGGCAAGCTTGCGGTCGAGGTGGAGCTCCATGTTGCCGGTGCCCTTGAACTCCTCGTAGATCACGTCGTCCATGCGGGAACCGGTGTCGATGAGGCAGGTGGCAATCACTGTCAGGCTGCCGCCACCCTCGATGTTGCGCGCCGCACCGAAGAACCGCTTCGGCGGGTAGAGGGCAATCGGATCGATACCACCGGAGAGTGTGCGGCCGCTCGGCGGCACGGCCAGGTTGTAGGCCCGCGCGAGCCGGGTGATCGAGTCGAGCAGGATTGTGACATCCCTGCCGCCTTCCACCAGGCGCTTCGCGCGCTCCAGCGCCATCTCGGCGACCTTGGTGTGATCCTCGACCGGCTCGTCGAAGGTCGAGGAGATGACCTCACCATCGACCGACCGCCGCATGTCCGTCACCTCTTCCGGCCGCTCTCCAATGAGGCAGACCATCAGGTGCATGTCGGGATTGTTCGTGGTGATCCCGTTCGCGATGGATTTCAGCAGCACCGTCTTGCCGGCCTTCGGCGGCGATACGATGAGACCACGCTGTCCCCGACCCACTGGCGCCACCAGGTCCAGCAATCGCGTGGAGAGGATGTTCGGCTGCGTTTCGAGATGGATCTGTTCGAGCGGGTAGATCGGGGTGAGCGTGTCGAACGCCGGACGCCGCCTTGCTGTCTCCGGCTCGATGCCGTTGACTGCCTCCACCCGGAGCAGGCTGAAGAACTTCTCGTTGTCCTTCGGCGGCCTTACCTGACCACTTACGCGGTCGCCGGTTCGCAGCCCAAAGCGGCGTATCTGGGATTGCGAAACGTAGATGTCGTTCGGCCCCGGCAGGAACCGTTGCCCACGCAGGAAACCGAAGCCATCCTCGATGATCTCGAGTACCCCGTCGCCGAACTTGTGGCCAGCCTTCTCGGTCTGGGCCTGCAGCAGTCGGGTGACCAGTTCCGGACGGCGCATGCGCATGTACCCGGAAACCTCAAGCTCTTGAGCGTACGCCCACAACTCCTCGTCGGCCTTGGCATTGAGGTCGCCAACGGTCAGTCGATTTGGCCCGCTTCCGTTCGCTCCACCCTTGCGCGGCTCCTGCGCTCCATGTTCACCGTCGCCGTCCTGGCGGTCGGCCTTCCGGGTGCGGCTGCGCTTGCGGGGGCTACGCCGGTTCTGGGTGCCATTCTCCTGGGTACGCTGGGTGCTATCCGACTCGCCTTCGCCGCCAGGCGTCAGCGACGTCTGCTCAAGCACTTCGGCGGCCGGATGACCATTCGTTGCCTCCGTGGTCTCGGCGGCATCAATTGGCGCATCCGGCGCCTTCTTGCGGCGCGCGGTTCGCGGCTTGCGTGCCGGTGTCGTCTCCTGCTCTGTGGCAGAAGTCTCGGTTGCAACGTTGTCGGTGGTCAAAACGGTCTCCTCCGATTCGTGAGTTGTGAGGGGTCGCCCCTGTCGTGGACACGAACCACCAGAACCTGCGATGGGCGGTGCGGGTGCTCGGTTTGAATTCCGGACAGCGGGTGTATGGTGAGGATGGATCAGCGGATCCAGATACTCCTGAGGCGGGCGCATCCGCGCCCAGTACCGATGCTTGCGAATTGCACGTTCGCGTCAGGGAACAGCCTGAGGCCGGGACACGTCGCCGAGCCGATTCGACCTGCGTGTTGAATGGCTGCGATGTGTGCGTGGGCCAGGCGACCGGCAGATGAGGATATCTGTGTTGTGCCGCGTCGCTACAGCGAAATGTACCACCAGCACCGCAGCGACGTCAACAACACAGGCACAGTCGCGCCACGCGCCTAGTCGAATGGGAGATCCGTAAGCTCCCGCAGCTTGCGCAATTGATGTGAGGACTCGACGTATCGAACGGTGCCGGATCGTTCGCGCATCACGAGCGAGTGCGTTGTGGCGCCGTCCGCGAAGTAATGGACCCCGCGCAACAACTCGCCATCGGTGATGCCTGTTGCGACAAAGAACACGTCCTCGGATTGCACCAGGTCATCGAGTTGGTGCACCTTGCTCACATCCAGGCCGCGTTCACGTACCACCGTCCGTTCATCGTCATTTCGCGGCCAGATGCGAGTCTGCATCTCGCCGCCGATGCATTTGATCGCGCACGCCGTGATCACCGCCTCCGGCGATCCGCCGATGCCCATCAGCACATCGATGCCTGTGCCGGGCATCGCCGCCATCAGCCCACCGGCCACGTCGCCATCGACGATCAGCTTCATGCGCGCCCCTGCTTCGCGCACATCGCGGATGAGGCCCTCGTGGCGCGGTCGGTCCAGGATGACCACGGTCAGGTCCGAGACTTCGACGGCCTTGGCGTTGGCGATTCTCTGCAGGTTCTCGCCAACAGGCAACTCGATGTCAATCGCCCCGGCCGCATCGGGTCCGACGGCGATCTTCTCCATGTAGGCAACGTCCTGCCAGCCGTACAGCGATCCGCGTTCCGCGACCGCCATTACCACGATCGAGTTGGGCATTCCCTGCGCGAGCAGCCTCGTGCCCTCGACTGGATCTACGGCGATGTCGACCTTCGGTTCGTCCCCGCGTCCAACACGCTCGCCGGTGAAGAGCATCGGGGCTTCGTCCTTCTCCCCTTCCCCGATCACCACGACCCCGTCCATCTCGATCGTGCCGAGCACCTGGCGCATGGCGTCAACCGCCGCACCATCTGCTGCCTCCTTGTCGCCCCGACCCATCCATCGACCAGCCATCAGCGCGCCAGCCTCGGTGGCGCGAACGAGCTCCAGGGACAGATTCCGGGTAAGCGCCTGGGTCATCGCCACACTCCTTCGTATGGGTCATATGGGTCGTACATCAGGTCAGGAACGGCAGGCAACGGCTGTCGATCCAGCCATGTCGACGCCAGCGTGGCCATATCGTGCCGGCTGGCGATCCGCTGGGTCACGGGCGGCAACGAATGCAGGAAGTGCACTCCGTAGCGCTTGGCGATCACGCGGCGATCGAGCACCGCGCAGACGCCACGGTCCGTCGATCTCCGGATCAGGCGACCAAACCCCTGCTTGAACTTCAGGACGGCATTGGGAACGGCGAGCTCCATGAACTCGTTCTCGAGCAATTCGCCACGGGCCTGAAAAATCGGGTCGCTCGGTACGGGGAACGGCAGCTTGGTGATGATCAGCAGGCTGAGCGCATCACCCGGCACATCGATACCCTCCCAGAACGACGACGTGCCGAAGATCACGCTCCGTTCGGTTGCCCGGAGGCGTTCCACCAGCGCCGTCGCGCCCCCATCCATGCCCTGAGCGAAAACCGCAATGTTCTCACGCGCCAGGGCCGCCTTGACCGGCTCGTAGCAGGCGCGCAATGCCGCGTACGAGGTAAACAGGACCAGTGCCCGTCCACCACTTGCAGCGCACAGTCGTGCCACAGAATCGTTGAGGGCATGCTGGTATGCCGGTTCGTTGGGCAACGGCATATCGTCAGAGATCAAGACGAGTGTCGACGACTTGTGGTCGAACGGCGAACCGAGCGCGGACGTGTCTGCATCGCGAAGACCGATCCGGGAGGCCATGTAGTCGAAGGTATTGTCGATGGTGAGCGTCGCCGAGGTCGCGACGACAGTTCTCAGATCCTGATACAGCTTCTGCTGCAGCAGCTCGTCGACGAAGAGCGGTGCCGCCTTGATGGTGGAAAGGCGTTGTTGCCCCACTTGTTCGAGCCAATAGATCGTCTCGTCGGCCGGTTCAGAGATCACGGCCAGCAGGCGCTGACGGAACTCGTGGAGCTCTCGCCATCGCGACATGAGCTCCAGCCAGAGTTCCTCGCGCACCAGTGCTTGCGGATCTTCGGCGGATTCCTTCGCCGACGGCAGCCGCTCCAGCTCGGTGAGCAGCCATGTCATCAGCGACTCGTACTCGAACAGGCCCCGGTCCAGTTGCTCCCAGACCTGTTCCAGCTCCAACCAGTCCTGACGTCGACGCACGTCGTCCGTCACACGCAGCGACGACCCATAGCTGCCACCGGCACGCTGGTCGCGGAGCATCCGATCGACGCGGTTGAACAGTTCGGTATTCATCGCCTGGACGCGCGCACGGATGGTGCCCGCGTGGCGAACACGGGTTTGCGCTTCCGGGGCAGCCTTTCGTGCCGAAGGCTCGGGCGAGCTCGACAGGAATCCCTCGACCTGCTGCAGTGCGCCCCGCTGACCACCCCGGCGCCCTTGGAAGAGATTGTCGAGCAAGGTATCGACCACGCGCTGATCGAGCGCATACCCGAAATGGACCGTCGCTTCGTCCTCGAGGTGGTGCGCCTCATCAATGATCAAGCGATCGAAGTCCGGCAATACGTGATGCGCCGTGTCGGCCAGCAACAGCGAGTGATTGGCGACCACGAGATGCGCATTCTCCGCCTTGCGTCGCGCGCGATACAGGAAGCACTGGTTCCGCTGATTGAACGGGCACTGGCTGGCGACGCACGCCTCCTCCTCGGCGGCTATCTGCCGCCAGTGAGTCGACTCCTCGGGCAGCAGGCGCAGGTCCGCATGGTCGCCGGTGTCGGTTTCGTCGAGCCAAAGCGCGACCTTCGCCCGCATCGAGGCATCGTTTTGGTCCACAATCTCGCGGCGGTCGTGCGAAAACCAGCGACGCAGGCAGATGTAGTTGCTTCGCCCCTTCAGAACAGCGGCACGAACCGGCTCCGGAATGCCGAGACGCTCAACCGCTGTCTGCACATCGGGCACGTCCTTTTCGTAAAGCTGTTCCTGCAGGGCGCGCGTGTCCGTCGAGATCACCACGCGCTCGCCCCGATTGATCGCATGCAGGGCCGCCGGCAACAGGTAGGCCATGCTCTTCCCCGTACCCGTTCCGGCTTCGACCATGAGGCTGCGATCGTGGTTCAACGCTTCCGTCACGGCGGCGGCCATGTCGACCTGGCCCTGTCGGCGCTCGAAGTGGTCCAGGACGTCGCCCAGCGCCCCGCCAGGGGTCAATGCATGCTCGACATCGTCGGTCGCGACGGGAGACGTCACGCCTGTCTTGCGCAACGGTTCCGGTCGCTGCAGCCGCGACAGGAACCGAGTCTCGGCGGGCTCAAGCCAGGGCAGGTCAGACTGCGTGCGAAACACCGGGCTGAGCGTGTCGTCTTCCGCGACCATCCGCAGGAGCCACGATTCCGACCAACCTGCGCTGCTGGCATACCGCGCAGCATGC
>JAUIGA010000074.1 GCA_030430125.1 Chloroflexia bacterium
CTCCCGGCTTCCCCTCGATCGCGCAACGTCCCGCCGGCATCGCGACGATGCTCGCCGCCGGGGTCGTCGCCTGGCTGCCATTCCTCTTGTCGTTCGATGCTCCGGTCCGCGCGGCGGACAATGGCTTCACCGACGCGATCGCGGATGTGCCGGCGGTCGGGACGGTGGTCTCATCGATTGGCGCCTACACCGGCGAACGCACCTCGATACTCGATTACCTTTCGATCTTTGGGTTCTTCTACCCGGTGCTGGTGGCGACGATCCTCGTCGCCCTGCGGCCACCGGCTCAGGGCACGGGGGCCCTGGTCAACCGGCTCGCAGTCGTGACCGGCATCCTGTTCGCGGCCATTGGCCTCCTGCTGCCCGCGCCGCTGCTCATCGTCGTCGGCCTGCCGATGATCGCGGGCCTCGTGGTAGTGCTGCGCGCGACCAACGTCACGCTGGAGCTCGTTGCCGTCGGTCTGGCGACCATCGCCTTCGGGCTGACGCTGATACCAGAGTTCTTCTACCTGCTTGACGCGTTCGGCACCCGCATGAACACGATCTTCAAGCTCTACCTGCAGGTGTGGCTCATCTCGGGTGTGGCCACAACGCTTGGACTGGTTTACCTGTGGCAACGGGTCCGGTCGTTGCTGGCCGGGAGGATGCTGGTGGCGCTTGCCGCCGCCACGATCGTGCTCGCCGGATTGACCTACCCGGTCGTCGCCGCAAGCCAGTGGCTCCCGTTCAAGAACCCCGACCGCAACTGGGAGGGCGTGGCGGGTCTCGCATGGCTGGAGGAGTCCGGGTCAGCCGACCCAGCGACGCTGGATGCCCTTCGATGGCTGTGGGAGAACGGCACCAACGACGATGTGCTGCTTGCTGCCGGGGGATGCAGCTATCGCGCGCCCATCGGCATGCCCGCCGCGGCCAGCGGTGTCCCGGCGATCATTGGCGACGACACCCACCAGCGCCAGTGGCACCTCGGCACCGACTGGATCAACCCCGAGATCGAACGACGCGTTGCCGACGTCAACGCGCTGTTCGAGCAGCCGACCGATGAGTTGCTTGACGAGTACGGCGTGACGTTGATCTACGTCGGGCGGCCGGAAACCAATGGGTTGGATGGTGTCGAGCCATCGGCGAGCTGCGCCCCTGGGCCGTTCGACAACGCTTCGTCGCCGGATTTTCCCGGCGACGGCTGGACCGAGGTCTTCAGCGAGGACGGCATCCGCATCCTCCGCCGGAACACGGGCGAATAAAAGAAATCCGATATCGATGTGGCCCCGCCTGCACGAAACGAAATGCAAACCGGCCTCGTACCGGCCGGTCTGCATCTCACGGTTGTGATGTCATACCGAATCCGTGTGCACCGGTGGCAAACCACGAATCCGTACGGGCGGCCCTTGTGGCCGCCCTCGGGGCGGGGACCAGCCCCGCCCGTACGTGGAACCGTGAAGACACCGCCCGGACCTGGTATCAGACCCTGAACCTACTTCAGGAACAACTCCACAACCGGCACCAGCACATCCGGACGCTGGATCGGCAACTCGATCGTCGTTACGCCCTCGTGTCCCGGCATCGCCGTATTCTGCGCCTGCGCGTGCGGATCAGAATCCTGCACGAACACCTCGGAACCGTCATGGAGCAGTTGCGCGTACTCGATCCTGCCCGCCATGCCGGGGAGATGAACGTGCCGCATCGGCCAGTTGAACACGTGCAGGTATAGACGATCGCCGCGCTGTGTGTACCGGCAGTCAACCGGCGCTTCCACGCCATCCGCCGCGGTCGCCCCGTAGATCGACCGGCCATGAACGCGGGTCCACTCGCCAATCTCCGCCAGGATCGCCCGCGCATCCGGCTCGAACTCGCCGCGCCCGGTCGGCCCGACGTTGAGCAGCACGTTGCCGCCCTTCGACACCGAATCGACCAGCATCTGCACCAGCATCTCCGGCGACTTCCAGTCCAGGTTGTCCCGGTGGTAGCCCCAGCTCCCGTTCAGGGTCTGGCACGCTTCCCAAACGACCCGCTCGCCGTCGCGGGTTGGCCACTCCTTCGGCTGATACTGCTCGGGGGTGACGAAGTCCGCGCTCTCCGGAAAGGCGATGCGGTCGTTGAGGATGATGCCCGGCTGCAGCTCCCGCACCATTGCCGCCAGCGCCTCGGAGCCCCAGTCGTCCTTCGTCTTCGTCGGCGGCGTGAAGTCGAACCACATGATGTCGATTTTGCCGTAGTTCGACAGCAGCTCGCGCACCTGTCCGTGCAGGTACTCGCGGTAGTTCGCGATCTCGCGCGGCCGTTCCCAGAATGCGTCGTCGTCGGACTGCGGATGCACCGGGTCGCGCGTGTAGTCCTCGTGGTGCCAATCGATGACCGAGTGATAGAAACCGACCTTGAGACCCTCGACGCGAAACGCCTCGACATACTCGGCGATGATGTCTTTCCCGTAGGGGGTGTTCGTCGCCTTGTATTCGGTCAGGGCGCTGTCGAACAGGCAGAAGCCATCGTGGTGCTTGGTGGTGATCACCGCGTACTTCATGCCCGCTGCCCGGGCGTCTCGCGCCCACAGCTGCGGATCGTACAGATCGGGATCGAAGTGGTCGAAGTACTTCTGGTAGCCCTCGGTGGTGAAGGTCTCCCGCTTCTTCAGCCATTCGTGCCGCGCACCGGCCGAATAGATGCCGAAGTGGACAAACAGGCCGAAGCGATCGTGAACGAACCAGTCGGTCGGAGCAGTCATCGTTGCAGCATCTCCTCGCAGGCGCCTGCCTGCACATTGTCGTCTCCGTAATACGATTCCCCGGTCACAACAGTCGAGACCGGTGGTTGTCGCTCGCCTGGCAGGGTCCAGGTGCGCAGCGCATGCGGCGGCGTCCGCTCCCATGGCGCCTCGCCGGCCAGCTCGAAGGCGAATCCGATCGGCGCCGGCCCCGAATCCATGGTGCGCACGTTGTACCGATGCGCCCCCTCGCGCTGACCGGCCACCAGCAAGTCGAAATGTTCGAAGCGCTCACAGCTGACGTTCCACACCGCCTCGCCGCTGACCAGCGCGTCGAGCATGTTGTCGAACGCCCAGTCGATCGGCTTGTGTGCATCGCGGAAAGCCACCCGTTCCCTCAGCACGATGGCACCCTCCAGCGAGATCGTGGCGTTCCTCGCCAACCGCCAGGGTTTCCGGCAGGAACGCGCGAACATCCTCCGGACGCAACCAGACGTGATCGAAGTTCCACTGCGCCGCGTATCGCGCTTGATCCTCCGGCAGTCCATGCAGTCGCGGCAGGTCGCGGGCGGCCATGCGCAACACGGCCCCACCGGAGACCGGATAGCCGAGATCGCGTGGCGCGTTCAGCCCCTCCCCGACCCTGACATCGGCCGGCGCACGGTCACCAGCCGACCAGGCATCGAGCGCCCACTCCAGCAGCGTCAGCGTACCTTCTGCCTGCAGCGGGTTCCCGCTCGCCAACGTGACGCCGTCCGCGGTGAAGGCGTAAATGCCCTGATGACTGACACCGGGTCGCGACCGCCCCTTCATGTGCCCTTGCACGGCGACGGCACGAAAGAACCTGCCGACAGGATCGTCGGCTACCTGTAACCCGGACACATCGTCCGCCACCGGAACGAAACGATCGCGAATGGTGCGGATCACCGCTGGATTGCTGAAGACCAGCTCACGGCCGGTCACGCCGTTGTTTCACGTCAACCCGAGCGGATTGCCGTTCATCGCCCACAGCAGTACGGGTTTGCGTTCCCGTTGCGCGATGGCGATGGCATCGGGAATCGATGTCTGCCAGGGAATCGCCTGCCAGCTCAGCTCTTCCGGTCGGGGCCGGATGAACCGCAGGATCGCCGTCGCGGTCTCCCGGTCGAGCGAGCTGCCGCTGGAGATACCGGTATCGAACATGGTGAGATGCACCTCTGTGTCGCGGCTGGACGCCAGCACGAACTGCGACTGTATACAGTCGACGTATTCGTGCTCGCCGGAAGATACCCGGGCGGCCATCCGACGTCAAGCCTCGCGGAGCCGCGTCTCAACCACCAACTTCGGCCGATCGCCCACCGTCACCGTCGCACATCGCATTGCCCGCGAAGGGGCGATACCCACTGTCGAAGGCAAGCGTCCCCGACAGTCCCGCGTAGCCGATCGTCACCGCGGGGAACACCTCGGCGGCGTTGGCCCGCCAGGATTCGGGATGTTCCATGGCCGCGCTGAAATGCGTGAGCCAGAGGTGACCGACGCGCGCGTCGCGTGCCTGCGTCGCTGCCTCGCGAAAGGTCATATGTCCTCGCGCCCGGGCGCGATCTACCTCGTCATCCCGCGCGTATGTGCCCTCGCTGATCAGCAGGTCGACACCGGTCACCAGTTCCCGGATGGTGTCGCATGGCCGCGTGTCGGTCGCGAATCCCAGGGCAACGCCTGGCCGCTCCTCCCCCAGCACCGACTCGGGCGTGATCTCGCGACCTTCGACCACCACAGCATCCCCACGCTGCAGGACCGACCAACGATCGCGGGGAACCTCGAGCGCCTCAGCTCGCTCCGGATCGAAACGCCGCCCGCGGGGGTGATCCAGTCGATAGGCGAGCACCGGGATCCGATGTTCGCCCTCGGCCACGCTGATCGCGAGCCCATCCGGTCCGGCAACGGTATCCCCGCCCGACAGCTCTCGCACGACCACATCGAAGGGCAGGTACTGCGCGAGGACTCGCACCGCCCGCAGCATCTCAATCGTTCCCTCGGGGCCATAGACCAGCAATGGCGACGTCTTGCCGGCATTGGCCACGGTGTGCAGCAATCCAGGAAGACCCGCGACGTGGTCGGCGTGCAGGTGCGACAGGCACACGGCATCCAGTCTGCGGAACCCCCAGTGACGTTCCCGCATCGCGATCTGCGTACCCTCTCCACAGTCCAGCAGCACCAACGCGCTGCCCACCCGCACCAGGGCACTCGAGAGCCAGCGCCCCGGTAGCGGCACCATTGCTCCCGTCCCGAGCAACATCACATCGATCATGCTGACCCCATTCAGTTGCGAAGACCACCCGCATGCTGCTAGGATGCACGCGGCGGGGCCCACTGGCCCCGCGCTTCACGAGACTGGAGGTCTTGATGCATCAGCACATCAATCGAACCGCGAATGGACTTGCCTGCCGGGCTGTCTCGGTTCGCGTTGCCTGATCGCATCCCCGACATCTCAAACGCTCGACGAACCGACGAGTTCCACCACGTCGAGTGATTCACGGACGCACATCTCAGGTACGTGAACCGGCACGGTCCAGCACGGCATGGCATGCACTGGCATGACCGGCGATTTCCTGTGCCCGCTTTCGAGCGCGTCGCCCTCCGGGCGCGAGCACGTCACCTGAGGTGAACCATGACACATCCCACAGCCTTTGTGCGAACCACCGCGACGACCTTCCGCGCGTCGCGGGCATCCATCCCTGTCCAGAGATTGACCACGCGCGCCAGCAGCCGCTGGCGCGGAGGATGCACCATTGGTTTCGCACCATTCCATCGCGAGCGACTGGGAAGACCTGGTCGCCGAAGACCTTGAACATGATGAACGTGATCGCAAGCGCGCGCGACCTCCACGGGATCGCACACGCCGACGCAAGCCGGACCGCCGCCCGCCTCGCAACGAGCGGGACCAGGTATTTCGTTGCGGCAGGTGTCGCCAGTTTATCGGCGCGCCACCGAGCGGGGGACGGCACCGGAACCACTGCCCGAACTGCCTGCACTCGCGGCATGTCGACCTGAAACACCCCGGCGACCGGCGCAGCGACTGCGCCTCGCTCATGCGCCCCCGTGGCCTCATGACGCGACGCAATGGCGAGCAGATGATCCTGCACGAATGCCTGGGGTGCGGCAAGACCCAACCGACCCGCGTCGCCGCCGACGACAACCCGGTCCTGCTGATGCGACTGGAGCCGATTGGCCTGCCGAAAAACATGGCAGACACCGCGACACCGTTCGATGAGGAAGAGACTGCATGACTTTGCACGAGCCGGTATGGGCTTCCATGCCGGCTCGACATTCCACCAGGACGACCTCGCAGGGACACCGCCTATGGTTCGACTTCACCCGCCTTGCGCAGCACGCGGTGGATCCCCGACGCGCTCATGAACAGCGGATTCGCCGCATCCAGTGCCGCCCAGACCCGGTCGGTATCGTCGCCGAGTTCCGCCCGCACCCAGGCTTCCAACCGTGCGGTCAACACCTCGTCATCGCCGCCCGGGATCAACACATCCCGTCCGAGCGCCATCGCGGTGTCGAGCCCCTCTTCCAGGAGGCCGAGGTGCCGGTCCACATCGGCAAAGCTCGAGTAGTGTGTCAAGACCAGTCGCTCCGGACCGATCTCCCGCATGAGCGCGATGCTGCGCTTCCAAGCCGCTACGTCGATGTCGGGAGGTGGCAGCGGCGGTACCGGGAAGGCGGTGCCGGCCATGCGTACGCCCGCAACATCCCCGGTGAACAGCGTACCGGTGTGCTCGTCGAGCAGTGCAACGTGATGGGAGGCGTGCCCGGGTGTGTCATACACGCGCAGGCCACGACCACCAGCGTTGATGACCTGGCGATCCTCTGTCGGGCGGACGCGAGACTCGGGCACCGGAAGAAAAGCGCCCCAGAGCGAGTCCATGCGATCCCCGTAGATGCGGGTCGCGCTGGCGATGAGCTTTTCCGGCCGCACCATGTGCGGCAGACCAACCGGGTGCACCCACGCCTGCATTCGCGGATAGTCGCACATCAGGGAGCCGAGGCCGCCGGCGTGATCGAGATGGATGTGCGTGACGACGACATCGCGCACATCGTCGATGGCAAATCCTGCGGCGGCAATGCCGGCCACAAGTTGATCTCGCACCGTGGTCGGTCCGGTCTCTATCAGTCCGAGACCGTCCGGTCCGGCGACGAGGAAGGCGCCAATGGCGCCGGTCACCCCCTGGAATCCCGTATCGATGGCGAACACGCCATCTGCAATCTCCTGGGCCGTTCCGGTCCCCCGCGAGTCAGGCTCCGGCGCCATGCTGGTGTCTCCTGTTTCATCGGTACTCACTGGCCATCGAGGCAGTCCACCTTGTCGCCCGGGCCGGAGTTCACTACCATGTTGTCGACAACAACACGTACCATGTATCCCTTCGCATGCCAAGGCACTCCACTGCCAGCGACCCAGCGCGTGCCGGCGAACCGGGATCATCAGGGAGACACGCGCCGTGGACGAAGATCGAAATCTGCTTACTGTGGCCGAGGCAGCCCGCGTTCTGGAACGTTCCACGGAACAGGTTCGCCGCTACCTTCGGGAGCAGCGCTTGCCCGGCCAGCGTCTCGGAGGGCAGTGGTTCATCGAGCAGACCGATCTCCAGTCGTTCGTGGAATCGACCAACGAGAAGCAGACGTTTCTGCACCGCGTCGGACCAGCACGGACCTTGCGGCCATTGGACAGCGTGATTGGCATCGCCAACGGGCCAGGGTCAGACATCTCGAAAGGCAAGCGAGCGTTCCTTCAGCGAGCCGCCGAGCGGGCGACTCGGTAGCTCGTGCGGTTCCCCAGGACCGGAGTATCCCACGATGTCCGAAGACACCGAATCCAGACAACCTCCCGTCGCGTTTGTCGACTCGTCCGCGATCGTGGCGATGGTCAACCAGAGCGACCCAACGCATGAACAGGCTGTTGCGGCCTATCACGAGCTGATCGATGTGGGCTATCACCTCTTCACCACCGATTACGTGATTGCCGAGACCCTCCTGTTGCTCGATCTCGGGTTCGGAGCCGAAATCGCGCGTCGATGGCTGCGGGACCAGCGCCTGCCGATTTATCACGCCGATGAGCAGGATGTTCGGCGCGCCATCGCGCTCATTTCCTCCGCGCGGGCGGGCACCCGCGTGTCAATGACCGACGCCGTCAGCTCGGTGGTGATGGAGCGTCTCGGCGTTGGCGACGCGTTCGCCGTTGACCCCGACTTCCTCGCCGACGACGCCTGATCGGCGTCGATCGTTTCAGGAGCACGCCATGGCTTCGACCGACCAGACCACGGAGCAGCCCGTCTGCCCGGATTGCGGTCACGAGAACATCCGGGGGGCAGCATTTTGCGCCCAGTGCGGCCAGTCTCTGGCGGGTGCAGCAACGCCGACCGATGCCTCCCGCAACAGCGACGCGCAGACGACGAGTGTCTACACACCGATCGGCACGCGAAGCGAGGTCGCACGGTCACCGTGGGCGCCGCCGCTGGACGGTACCGCCACCACTACCGGCACGGAAACAGCCGCTATGGTCGAGCACGAAGTCAACGGCAGCGCATCCTCGAACGTCGCGACAACCCAGCCTGGACGTGCCGGCACGACACAATCCGACAGCATCCGCGGTCTCGTCCTCGGTGCCATCGCCTTGCTGATCATCGCGGCGATCATCGGGCTGTACGTCTACACCGCATGGATCGACAATGCTACGCGGAATACCGTCGACGACTGGCTGCCCTGGCTGAACTAGTGACAGCGAGCGTTGGAACGGTTGCCATCCGGGTGGCTTGCGCGGCATATTCACCCGGTTTCGATTCGCCGCCGGCTTGCGTCCTACACAACGAAATCCCTGCGCCGAAACTCCAGCCACCCCAGCACCATCGCCAGCAACCCTACTCCGCCAAACACCAGGATCGACATGGTCGGAACACGACCGTCGACCATCGTGTCGGTGGTGTCGAAGTACCAGAACAGGCTCAGCGGCCGTGCCGGCTCGAGGATCGACCACAGCTCGGCAAACACATCCACAAAATAGGCCACCACCAGGTAACCAGTCGCCCAACCCACGACCCGACCCGTCGAGCTCGAAACTGCCGACATCATCAGCGCGAGCCCCCCAACGGTCCACAGGAACAGGGCGCCAAGCAGCGCCATAGCCACCAGCTGCGACAGTGTGACCTCACCTGCCGGCTGGGCGGCCTGCAACCCGAGCCACGTGGCGACCGGCCCGGCAATGCCGAACACGGCCGCCAGAACCGCGACACCGGCAATGCGCGCGGCGAAGATGCTCCACCGCGAGATCGGGCGGGACAGCGACAGCGCCAGCGTGCCGCTTCCGACCTCGCCGGCGATCGCGCGCCCGGTGAACGCAACCATCGCCGCGATCGAGAGGATCAGGTACACCGGATGGTCGTAGGCCCGCGAGATGAACCCTGCGATGCCGGTCATCGCCAGGAACTCGGGGCTGAGCTGCGCCAGCGCCTGCATCGCCGGCGGAAGCTGGCTGACGAGATTCTCCAACCCACTCGCGCCGCCCATCGAGTCAGCGATGAAGGGATAGACGAACTGAAAGAGCAGGACCCCGGCGAGCAGGAACAGCGTGCCCGCCAGCCCCTGGCGCAGCAAACGCGTCAACATGGCTGCGACCATCAGGAGCGCCTCCCGTTGGCGTTCGTCAACCCGTTGCGACGCTCGTAGAAGCTCATGAACACTTCCTGCAGCTCGGGCGGCCGCACTTCCATGCGCTTCACTGGATGGCCGGCCAGGAACGCAAGCAACGGGTTGATGTCGTGTTCCAGGTTCATCTCCACGACCTGCCCGTCGCGATGCACGACGGTTACGCCCGCAACTTCGTCGATGCCGTCCGGGATGCCGTGCTCGAACATGACCTCGACACGCTGCGAGTACCGCTCCTTGAGCGCGTCCATCTCACCCACCGCGATGATGGCACCAGCTCGGACTACCGCTACTCGGTCGCAGGTGCGCTCGACCTCACCGAGATCGTGCGACGACATGAACACCGTCGTCCCTTCGTCGCGGAAGTGATGCAGCAGCTCCTCGAAGCTGCGCTGGATCAGCGGATCCAGGCCGTCAGTCGGTTCATCGAGGATCAGCAGCTCGGGTCTGTGCTGGGCGGCCGCGGTCAGGGCCAGTTTCTGGCGCATGCCCTTGGAGTAGGTGCCGAGCGTGCGCCGAAGCGCGACATCGTCGAGCTCCAGCGCATCGAGGATGCGATCCCGCCAGACCGGAGGGCGGCCGCTGATACGGGCCGCGTAGTCGAGCTGATCGTACCCACTCAAATCGGGATACAACCCATCCGCCGTGACCAGGTACCCAATCCGCTCCCGCGCGCGAACACCATCGGTCCAGGCGTCGTGACCCAACACGGTGGCTCGCCCGGACGTCATCCTGATGAACCCCATGAGGATGCGGATGAGTGTGGTCTTGCCAGCTCCGTTTGGCCCGAGGAACCCGAAGATCGATCCGCGTGGCACGGTCATGGTCACGCCATCCAGCGCGAGGACGCGCCCGTACCGCTTTGTCACATCCTCGACGTCGATCACCGCATCGACAGTGTCCGTCATGGACCGGCTCTCCGTGTTTGTTCCAGTCGCGGCGACGCACCCGAAAGAACCGGGGTCGCCAGAATCGTCAAACCTTGGCACTATGATCGCATGACGGTATCGGTCAATCGCGAAACGGACGAATTCATGCTCGGTTTTCCCGGAGAATCACACACCGCCGCCTGGCAACAGCGACGCCCGTCGCCTACGTTCGGCCGTGACGGCATGATTGCGGCCGCCCACCCGCTCACGGTGATGGCGGGCGACGCGATTCAGCGGCAGGGCGGCAACGCCGTCGATGCAGCCGTCGCCTGCGGTCTCGCCGCGGCGGTGGTGATGCCGGAGATGTGCGGGCTCGGCGGTGACCTCTTCGCCGTGCTCCACGACCCACGCACCGGCAGGACCGACGCGGTGATGGGCAGCGGCATCTCGCCACGCGCCGCGACCGCCGAGATCATGCTGGACCATGGCGACCGCGAGCTGCGCCAGATGCCCTATCAGGGGCCGATGTCGATCGCGGTTCCCGGGATGATCGATGCCTACCACACGCTGCTGGCACGTTGGGGCACGATGTCCTTTGCCCAGGTAGCCGAACCGGCCATCGATCTCGCCCGCAACGGGTTCGCCCTGCTTCCGCACGGAGCCGGGGCGATCGCGGACAATGTCGACCTGTTTCGCCAGGATCCCGCGGCAGCAGCAATCTTCCTCGACAACGGGCAACCTCGCCGGGCCGGCGACCGGCTGGTTCAGACCGACCTCGCGGCCACCCTCGAAACCATCGCCAGGGATGGAAACGACACATTC
>JAUIGA010000075.1 GCA_030430125.1 Chloroflexia bacterium
GTCAGGGCGGGTGGTAAAGACCTCCAGCTCGTCACCTGTCTCCAGGCGAAATGCCAGGCGTGCACCTTCGCTGCGTCCGATCCAGTTGCGTTGCATCGTCTTGACGCGCTCTGGCCAGTCCACATTGTCAAGTTCGTCGAGGAGCTCCTCCACATAATCAGTAATTCGGAAATACCATTGCTCCAGGTCCCGCTTGTACACTTCGGCGCCGCAGCGCTCGCAGACATTCCCGTCGATCACCTGCTCGTTCGCGAGTACCGTCTGGTCGTTCGGACACCACCACACCGAGCCAGCAGCGCGATAGGCCAGTCCGCGCTTCAGCATCTGCAGGAAGATCCATTGGTTCCAGTGGTAGAAATCCGGGTCGTTGCTGGCCAGTTGACGCGACCAGTCGATCATCGCGCCCATCAGTTGAAACTGCCGAGTCATCTCCGGGATGTTCGTGTTGTTCCACGTCGAGGGGTGAATGTTGTTCTTGATCGCCGCATTCTCGGCGGGCAGGCCGAACGCATCGAACCCCATCGGGAACAGGACGTTGTATCCCTGCATACGCTTCATGCGCGCGAAGATATCCGGCGCGACGAATGCATACCAGTGACCGACATGCAGCGTCCCGGACGGATATGGGTACATCGTCAGGCTGTACCACTTCGGCCCAGGCGCGTCGTCGTCAACGGTGTAGATCGCGGCCTCCTGCCAACGCTCGCGCCATTTCGGCTCGATTTCGGCAGGGTTCCAACCGTATGCCCTCGGTGACGTCTTGCTGGTTGTCGTGGCCATGGCTCTTGCTCCTGATTGACGCTGCGAAATGTTCAAGAATGCCAAAACGCCCTCCGTCCCATCGTTGGGACGAAAGGCGTTGTGCCATCCGCGGTACCACCCACCTTGACTTCATCGGCGGTCGTGGACGCGGATCCGTGCGGTGGAGCCGAGGGGGCTCGAACCCCTGACCTCAACACTGCCAGTGTTGCGCTCTCCCAGCTGAGCTACGGCCCCGGAACCTCTGGTATCGACGCGTTCGGGCCGCTGTGAAAGCCCGCTCGTTGCCCTGTATCGGGAGCACCCGGGGAAAGCTATTCTGCGTTCACCTTCCCGGCTCACGGACGAGTTCCGCGCGATAGTTGATGCCTTCCACCGCCGGCATCTCTCTGGTTCGATTGCGCGTACTACTTCCGATCGTCGCCATATTCCGGCCATACCGACCGGACCGCCAAACATCGCGGCACGAGTGAGTATACCCACGTAGAATTCATGCTGTCAACGTGTCGACACGCATGTTTCGCCGCCAGCGGCTAGCACAGGACCGCCACCGTGCACGAACTCGATCCCGGACCGCACATCGCCACCATCATCGACGAATTCGAGGCGATCAACGCCGCGCGCGAGACAGCGATCGCCCATAGCCGGCATGCGATCCGGGCGTCGGCCAACGCCATCCGCGCCGCGCACAGGGGGGATTTCGACGCGGCGCAAGAGGGCGCAGCCAAGGCATCGGCAATCCTGCGGGAGATTCTGGACCACACCGCCGCCCACGCGGGTATCGCCAGCGCAGGGTATGTCCAGGACGCGATGAAGGAGGTTGCCGAAGCACATCTGAGCATCGCTATCCTCGCGGACGCCACGCTCCCCTCGCCTGCAGAGTTGGAGGTGTCGGCCTCCGCCTGGCTCAACGGCCTTGCAGAAGCGGCGAGCGAGCTGCGCCGGGATGCCCTTGATGCACTTCGCCGCAACGATGTCCGGCGGGCGGAAGCGCTACTCCAGCACATGGATTCGATCTACAGCGCACTGGTCACCGTGGATTTCCCTGACGCCATCACTGGCGGGATTCGCCGGACGACCGATCAGCTCCGCGCGGTGCTCGAACGCACGCGCGGCGATGTGACGTTCGCGCTTCGCCAGGATCGCCTGGAACGGATGCTCGCCCGCACCGAATCCAGTCTCGGCGCAGAAGACCCGCGTTGATGAGCGCTTGCTCGGAGACACCCTGCCGCGGCGCGAGCAGGTCACCCTTCCAGGCGGTCCGCCAGGCCCTCCAGGAAATCCGCCACGCCAGCCACGCCGTCGAGCGCGACATCGGCCGTTTCAGCAACGCTGGGAGGGGTGTCGTGCCCCAGCACGCCCACGGCAAGAGTCTGCACAGCTCCAGACGATCGCAAATCCTTCAGCACCCGGAATCCATCGACATCCGTGACGTCATCTCCGCTGAACACCATCGCGGCCAGCCCGAACTCCTGCTGCAACTGGCGCATCGCGGTGCCCTTGCTCACCTCCGCTGTCGGTCGCAGCTCCACGATGAGCTTGCCGTCGGTCGCCCGAAGCCCATGTGCGCCAGCCACCCGCCGAGCCAGCGGCACCAGGACACTCGCAACCTGTTTCCGATTCGGCGCCATGCGGTAATGGACGCTTGCCGACAGTCGCTTGTTCTCGAAGATAACGCCGTCAAGCAGGCCGTCGTGATCGAGGCGCTCGCGGATCGCTGCCAAAGCTATCTCGATGGCCGCTTCGGCGGCCTCGCCAGCCTCGTGAATCTCGTGCTCGCCGCGAACCAGCCATTCCAAACCGTGGTTCCCGACCACGACGAGATCCCGGAGATCGAGCCGCTTCTGGACATCCGCGATGGCCCGTCCGGTGACGATGCCGACGACATCGAGCAGGCGACTCATTCGATGCAGAGCCGCCTCAGCCCGATCGTCGATACGAGCACTCGCAGGGTCATCGACCAGCTCGCTGAGGACACCGTCGAAGTCGAACAGGAGCGCGGCCGGACGATTGCCCAGCACAGCCATCGACCGCGCCACCACGGCGGCGGTTTCAGTGGTGTTCGGCGTGTTCATCGGCAACCCTACCCTTCGAGATCATAGCGATAAATTGTACCGTCGGTGGCGTTGCACCAGACATCCTTGATCACGCCCCGCTCCTCAATGGCCACGTGGACATAGACCACGCCTCCAGGAGCCGTCGGCGGACCAAAGGGGTTCACATCGGTACTCCGCCGCACCGTGACACTGCTGGCAGCAGCGAGCGTGAGGTCGTCCGCGAACCCGGCTCGCTGCAACGATCGATGCACCGTCTGGAACGACAGGGCGCTTGCGTCGAGGTAGGGTACATCCTCCGGCGCCTCCTCGGCCGGTTCAACTGCCGACGTATCGGTCGCATAGTTTGCCTGCGCGGATTCCGAAAAGAACGTGCCCTCCCATTGCAATCCGGTCTTCAGCAACGGGCAGGACAATCGCAACTCCACCAGTCTGGCGTCTTCCTGCCAGCTTCGGGCTCGGGTCTCCAGCGACTGCAAGCCGGCGGCAAGGTGTTGATCCGCGGTGGCAAGGTCCCGGATGCGCAAGCGACCGTTCGCACAGGAGCCCGTGTCCGCTGTCACCGGTGCCGGCGTTGCCGTTTGAGCCGAGACCCCTGCCGGTACGACCAGGGCGGCCAGGATGAAGCATGCGAGCAGCATTCGTGCGATGCGTGGATAGTGCATGGAGCTCCCGACGGTTCGAACTGCAACAACGGGAACTTCCGGACCAAAACCCGGCATCCGCCATTCGATCATACACCGCCAGTCGTCTCACCCAACGCGATCCGCCGACCAGGAGCGATTTCCCGCGGTCAGGTGTCGGATATACTGCGGGCATCGAGTCCGGTCATCGTGGCGCCGCCGTTCAGGGGCGCCTGAAGACCTTCCGTTTCCAGCCGGCTGGTACGCCGGGAGGGCATTTCAATCCATGCGAATCTACAACTCGCAGACGCGCTCGATCGATGACTTCGTCGTCGAAGACGGGCATGTCGGTATCTATGTCTGCGGTGTAACGCCGTACGACACGACACATATCGGCCATGCCTTCACCTTTCTCACGTTCGACATCCTCGTCCGGCTGCTTCGCCACGACGGGCACGACGTGACCTATGTGCAGAATGTCACCGACATCGACGATGACATCCTCCGCAAGTCAAGAGAGCTGGGCCTCGCGTGGGACGAGCTCGGCCGGCGGGAAACAGAGAAGTACCTCGACGACATGAAGCGGCTCAATGCCGTCCCCTTCGACCACTACACCGCCGCGACACAGCACGTGCGGCAGATGGTCGGTATCGTCCAGCAGCTCGTGGACCAGGGGTATGCCTATGAGGTCAACGGCAGCGTCTATTTCGAGGTCGCCAAGGACAACGAGTTTGGGAAGCTGAGCCATCTCCGACGGGATGACATGCTGCCGATTGCCAATGAGCGAGGCAACAATCCGGACGACCCAAACAAGCGCGCCCCGCTGGACTTCGTGCTTTGGCAGGCTGCGGCGCCCGGCGAGCCGACCTGGGACTCTCCCTGGGGCCCTGGCCGCCCTGGCTGGCACATCGAGTGCACGGCGATGGCAACTGAATACCTTGGCAAGACCATCGACATCCACGGAGGTGGGTACGACCTCATCTTCCCGCATCACGAATGCGAGATCGCGCAATCCGAAAATGCAACCGGTGTCGAGCCATTTGTCCGGCACTGGATGCACGTCGCGATGGTGAACTACGACGGCGAAAAGATGAGCAAATCGCTCGGAAACCTCGTGCTCGCCAGCGACCTGCTCAACACCTACCCCGCCGACGCGATTCGGTTGAACCTTTTTTCGCATCACTATCGCATGGTGTGGGAATTCCAGGACGACGAGATGGAGGAGTGGAGCCACAAGACCGCTCGGCTTCACGACGCCGTCCGTCGCCGATCGAACGAGCGAGATGCCGGGATCGACACGGAGTTCTTCCGCTCGGCGTTCTTCGATGACCTTCACAACGACCTGAATACGCCGGGGGCCATCGGCACGTTGATTGCGCTGGCGGACACAATCCACGCCGCGCCGGCCGACGCCGACGTTGCCCTCGCGCAAGCGACGCTTCGCGAGCTTGGCGATATCCTGGGTCTCACCTTCGAGCCCGCAGGCTGATCCTTCCGACCGTTCGCCCCAGGCGTGGGGTGTCGTGCGCGCGCTCACCAGGCCGCCGCGCAACCCTGCGCCGGGAACGCCCCACATGCATTCGACGGCCAGGAATGCTGCTATACTTTCACCCGGCCCATGCGAAGTGGGCCATGTTTTTGTGCGCGGCGTTCACCATGCCGCACCACCTTTCTCCTCTGGACCGCGAACAGCCGGCAGGGGAAACCCAAAGGAAGGAGCCAGAACTTGGCGATTCAGGAACGTGATCCTCGTCCGTATGAGCTCATGACCGTGTTCATCCCGGAGCTCTCCGAAGAGGACACCCAGGCGCAGATCGAGCGGACCGAGGGCTACATTTCCAGCGCCGGCGGCGCCATTACGGAAACGCTCACCAGTTCGCCCTGGGGCCGTCGCCGGCTTGCCTACACTATTCGGTTCAACGGCGTCGACTACCGCGACGGGTTCTACACGGTGTTCCACTTCGACGCTCGTCCGTCGATCCTGACCGAGATGGAACGCGATCTCAAGCTTGACACCAACGTCATGCGATACCTGCTCGTCCACGATGATCCGAAGGCGGCCGAAAAGCCCAGCGAAGACGATGCCGAGGCGACCGACGCGACCGAGACAGAAGCTGCGGAGGCCGCGAGCACAGAAGCGCCGGCTGAGACGGCAACCGAAGACGCACCCGTCGCGGAATCGGCGACCGAGGTGGCTCCTGCCGCAGAGGCCGCAACCGAGGACGCATCCGTCGCCGAGGCGGAAGCGGTCAGCGCCGACGAGGCGCCTGTGGAGGCCGGTGCAGAGAACGCGGTCGAGTCGGCTGAAGAGGCCGACGAGGCCCCGGCCGACGACGCAGCTGCCGGTGCCGACGACGAAACCGCTGAAGCGTCCGACAACGACAGCACAGACAAGGAGTAGCGCATGGCATCCCTCGCGAAGATCACCCTCATTGGCAACCTCGGTGGAGATCCGGAAACCCGGTACACCCCGCAGGGCACGCTCGTCGTGAACTTCAGCATAGCCGTGAACAACCGGCGACGGGATGCCAGCGGCAATCAACAGGAAAACACCAACTGGTATCGGGTGAGCGCCTTCGGCCGGCTGGCGGAGACGATGGTAAACCTCAGCGAACGAGGCTATCTGTCCAAGGGCAAGCAGGTCTACATCGATGGCAGCTTCGAGGCGCGGGAGTGGACCGGTCAGGACGGTCAAACCCGCACATCGCTCGATGTCACTGCTCGCGAAATGCAGCTGCTCGGCCAGCGCGGCGACGACGCCGCGGGCGGCTACAGCGGAGGCGGCGGCCAGACCTCGCAGTCCGGCTCCGAAAACAACGACGACATGAACGATGTGCCGTTCTAGGAACGCACGAACCGGCGGCACCCGAAATCACACAGCGACAGGATGAAACACATGAGCGACAGCGAATCCAGGGAACAAGGCCAGGGCCAGGGTGACGAGCGACCCCAGCGGTCGTCGCGGTTCGGCGGCCCGCAGGGTGACCGCCGTGAAGGAGGCCGTGGGGGCGGTCAGCGGCCCCGAGGTCGACGGGTTATGTCCGGCGGTGGCGGGCGATTCTCGCCGCGCCGCAAGGTATGCCAGTTCTGCGTCGATGGCATCCAGCACGTGGATTACAAGGATCTCGCACGGCTGCGACGACATGTCGGCGAGCGCGGCAAGATCGAGCCACGACGCAAGATCGGGACGTGCGCGAAGCACCAGCGATCGCTGACAGTGGCCATCAAGCGCGCCAGGTACATCGGCCTGCTGCCGTTCACCAGCGCCGCCCCGCGCAGCTAGCTCCGCGTCGGTGGTGACGCCCTGGCCAGTCGAAGGCGCGCCTCCGCCCACGGTAGGGTGGTGGCGCGCCTTTGCTGTTGCCACACACGCTGTCCGCGCGCCGGTCACGGCGCTACTCTGCCCAGGATCTGATCATCCATGAGCTCACCCATCGGCCCAGCCTCCCTGTGGCGACGCATTCGCGATATCCTCGGGATCGAGGATCCCGGACAGGACTCCCTGCACCGTACCAGTCGTCGGGAACGCGAGCAGCAGAACACGCGGATGCTGGTGGCGACCCTCGCGATTGTTGCCGGGATCGCCGTCGTCAGCCTCGCCGGCGGCCTGATCTACGAGAACGTCATCAAGCCGAACACCGTGCTCGCGCGGGTCGGCGACGAAGAGATCACTCGTGAGGAGTACTGGAAGTACTACACGATCCAGCTCTACGAGCAGGCGGACGAGTACGAAGCCTTTGCGGATCAGGTGGAGGGCACACAGCGCACGCAGTTCCTCTCATTCGCGGCTTCGTTTCGCGCCCAGGCGGAGGACGTCTGGGGGACGACCGACGTCAGCGAGCCGACGATCTCGCAGATGGTGGAGGACCAGGTTTATCTCCAGGCTGCCGAGAACCTGAATCTCGACCTGAGCGATCAGGCGGTGGATACGTTCACGCTCCAGCAGTTCGCCCCGGACGGCGCTGAGCTTGTGACGCCATACCCGGAACCGACCATGATCCCCCAGCGAGCGGCATGGGCCACGGAAACGGCTGCGGCGCAGGCGACCCAGCAGGCCGAGCTCGCCGCAGAGATGGGCACCCCAGTCGCCACACCGCTAGCGGACGGCACATCCGCACAAATCGCCAGTCCCGTCGCCGATGCTCCTGATGCCACCGGCACGCCGATCGATCGCGACACCGCGATCACCGAGGCGAACCAGGCCTTCACCGCCTTCCAGGACGAGGTGTTCGATCACGCGAACATCTCTGTGAGCGACTACAACACCCTCGTCGCACGACCACAGCTCGCTCGCGAGCTCGTGCCGAGCGATGTCGCCAGCGACCTGCCACAATCGGCGCCACAGGTTCATGCACGTCACATCCTGGTCGGTACGGAAGACCTGGCCCGGGAGCTCTACGATCGAGCCACCAGTGGCGCCGACTTCGACCAGCTGGCACGCACGAACTCCATCGACCAGGCCACCGCCGCCACCGGGGGCGACCTCGGCTGGTTCACCGATGACCAAATGGTCGAGCCCTTCTCCGAGGTGGCGTTCTCGCTCGAACCAGGGCAGATCGGCGAACCCGTGCAGACCCAGTTCGGCTGGCACGTGATCCAGGTGGAGGATCGCAACGATGATCGCGCGCTGACCGATCTACAGTACCAGCAAGCACAACAGGCGGCACTTCAGGCGTTGCTCGAGGACACTCGAAACGCGATGGACATCAGCTCCGACTACGACACGGAACCAACACCGTCGCCGACGCCGTCTCAGTTCAATCCGCCCTCGGATGCGCCGACGCCGGCTCCATCGACACCAGTGCCCGCCGCAACTCCCGTCGGGACCCCGGGAGCAACCCCGATCGTCGAGGGTCCGGTGCTCGCAACGCCGGAAGGTGGCGAGTAGCCGATTCCGCGCGCAGGGTGCAACTTGTGCCCTGCGCTATGCTTGCAGTGTGTCGCAGCGCAATACTTGGAGAAGGGCCCCATGTCATCCAACCGACGTTCCCGGAACGTCAATCGGCCGCCGAGCCAGCCTGTTGAGGATGCAACCGGGTCGGACCGAAGCGCGCCCCGCGATCCCCGCCGGCGAACTCCATATGTTCCGCGGCAGAACCCTGCCAGGCCACCGCAATCGAACCGCGATAGATATCCGGACGATCGCTCGAACCGATCGTCGTCGCCGTCGTACCGGCCGCAGCAACCACCCTATCGATCGTCACGCCAGGCACCGATCGACGACTATGCCGAGTACGACGATGTGTTTGATGACGACGGGGGCTATGCCGAGTACGAGGATCGGGTGATCACCGATGATCGCGGCTACGCCCCTGATCGCGGGTATCGCAGAGACTCCCGATCCGACCGGCGACCAACACGGCGAGCCTCGCCCACTGCCAGCGACAGCTATCTGGATGAGTCCGAGTACTTCGACGACGAGTTTGACGACGGCTTCATTGACGAGGATGACTGGTACGAGGAGGAAGCTGCCGCTGGCGCCTACCGGCCCGGGAAGCGCGCGCAGCGAAGTCGATCACGGTCGGTTCCACGCCCATCGGTCACGCTCCCGCAGGTGTCTCTCCCTCGCCCGACGGTACCCGTTGCAGTGAAGGAAGCCGCGCTCGTCCAGGATCGCAGCAGTCTGATGGTGCTCGGGGTACTGGTTGCCAGCGTGGTCGCGATGGCGCTGGTCGTCATGAGCCGCGTGGACACGCTCGCGCCCGGTTTCTCTACACGAGTATCGGCCTCCGGATTACCGGAGGCGTTTCGCACCGAAAATGCGTTCTGGGAACTCCCGCTGATGGCCGGTGCCTTGACACTGATGAACGCGGTAGCCGCCTGGTTCCTGGCCAGCCACTCGAGATTCTCCGCTTGGTTCCTGCTGGTTTCCTCGGTGATCGTGCAGGCGCTGATCTGGGTCGCGGTGATTCGGATCGGATTCTGATTGGGATTCCGGATGCGCGACAATCCCGTAGTGGCAGGACCGCCGCTGCAGGGATCGACCAAGTCTGTCCTGAGTGGTCATGCCGCAAGACGGCACCACCGCACATGAAACGTCAGCGCGCGGAGTGCCGCCCCTGTGGCGGCTCGTGCTGGCGTTTCAAAGAAACGAAGTCGAAGGAGGTCGATCCGTGCCTGCCCAGCTGCCCACAGGGCGGGAGTGGCGCCAGTGTCGCTGTCGCCGGGCGGACAACTGCCTCCGGCAGGTCCGCCCTTGCGGCACAACTTCTCCGAGACCCGGTCAATCCCCCAGCAACGCCCGTCGCGTCAACACCTCGATGAGGTTCGCGCGGTAGGTCTCCGACGCGAACTGGTCGCCATTGATGGTCAGATCTTCGACCGACCCCTGCACCAGCGAGGCAATCGACGCCTCATCCAGCTTCGATCCGGCAAGGGCGTCTTCCAAAGCCGTCAGTCGCACTGCCGTATTAGTTGCACCGGTCAAACCCACTCGTGCAGAGGCAACCGTGTCGCCGTCCATCTCGACCACCGCAGCGACGCCAACGACCGCATAGCCGCTGGCGGGATGCGGGTACTTGCGATAGGCCATGCGACTCGTCGCCGAAGGGCGATTGAGGCGAACCTGCGTGACTACCTCGTCTGGTTCCAGTTGTGTCGTCCACAGGTCGACAAAGAAATCGTCCAGCGCGATATCGCGTTCGCCGTTCGGTCCAACCGCATGCACGCTGCCGCCCAGGGCAAGCACCACCGCCGTGAGATCAGCGGCGGGATCGTTGTGCACAAGTGACCCCACGAGTGTGCCGTGCTCCCGCACCTGGGCATCACCCAGTATCTGGATCGCCTCCACCAGGATCGGGAGTGCGGCCGCAACCTCCGCATTGTCGCGAATGTCGTTGTAGGTCGCCATCGCCCCCACGACCACAGCGTCGTCGTTGACGTCTATTCCGCGCAGGTCGGCAATATCGCGGATATCCACGAGCTCGCCCGGAAGCGCGAGACGCAGCTTCATCGCCGGCAACAGGGAATGGCCGCCGGCAAGGATCTTGGCATCGGGATTGGCCTGGAGCCGCGCGACCGCATCTGCAACCGATGTCGCCCGGGTATAGCTGAATGCGCCTGGAAACATTCGATACTCCTCCAACGCTGATCGCGAGGACTGCTATCCGAACCTAGGCCTGGTTGTCGTCGCGCATCGACTCGACCGCGTGTTGCACCGCGCGAACGATGTTCTCGTACCCCGTGCACCGGCAGATGTTGCCTTCGAGCTCGTGCCTGATTTCCGCCTCGGTGGGGTTCGGGTTGCGCTTCAGCATGGCCACCGACGACATGATCATGCCGGGGGTGCAGTAGCCGCATTGCAGTCCGTGCTCTTCCCAGAAGCCTTCCTGCACGGGGTGGTAGACACCATCCTCGGCAAGCCCTTCAATCGTCTGGACCTCTGCGCCATCTGCCTGAACCGCGAGCATGGTGCAACTCTTGGTGGACCGACCGTCGACGTTGACGACACACGCGCCGCACTGGCTGGTGTCGCATCCGACATGCGTTCCGGTCAGACCAAGATGATCGCGCAAAAACTGCACCAGCAGCGTGCGGGGTTCGACATCGGCGCTCCGTACCTGCCCATTTACCGTGATCTGGACTCGTGTCGTGTTGATAGTCTCAAT
>JAUIGA010000076.1 GCA_030430125.1 Chloroflexia bacterium
ATTCGAGCGCTGGCTGGGGCGGCGCGTGTCCTCGTCTGTCGGAGGAGCCTATGTCTTCCTGGCACGAGCCGGCAAGCACGCGGTGCTGATCAACCTGCCGCGGATCGACCTGCAGCAACCCCGGGCGCTGGAAATCGTGGTGGCCGAGGAGCTGGTGCACATGCGCGACTGGCTCGACGGCGATCGGCGGCGACATGCCCACCACGGGTACGACCGCATTGCCCATCGCGTTGCGACGCTGACGGGCGCGACGCTCGACGAGATCCGGTCGGCGTTGATTCCGGTTACGCGGCGGCCCTTTCGTTATCTCTATCGCTGTCCATCCTGCGGATTGACGGTGAAACGGAGGCGCAAGGGTCGTTGGTCCTGCGGGCGCTGCGCCCCCCAGTTTGATGCCAGGTATGTGCTGGCAATGGTTGATGAGCTTCCCTGAATCACGTGCGCGACCATGACAAGACAGTACACTTGCAATGGTCGTGCAATGCTGGCGCCCAGGTGGGCGTCGTTGTGTGTCTGGGACAAGAAGAGGGAACCGTGCGCTTTCCGAGACTCTTCCTGCGTGGGTTGAAGGATGCATACGATCAGTTCGTGCTGGTCATGGTGGTGTCCGTGCTGTGGTGGGTAAGCGTGGTGTTGATCCTGCCAGGACCCCCCGCAACCATCGCGCTGTTTCGAATCATGGATCCGCGCAATGTCGTCCAAATGCCGGAGCTCAAGGACTTCTTCCGCATCATGCGGGAGCGAGCCGGCACGGCCTGGGGCATCGCGGGCCTGACCGTGCCGGTGCTCTTGGTGCTGATCTGGAACATGCTGTTCTTTCAGGGCGGAGATTCCGGCTTCGCGCTGATGGTGCCACTGTGGTTCGTAATGATCGTCATCGGCTTCACGCTCATGCTGTTTGCCTTCGCGACCGCCGCCGCCATGGATTCGAGGGTGCGCAATGCCTTCCGTGGAGCGACGTACCTGCTGGTGATGTGGCCGTTCTCTTCGGTATTGGCAATCGTCGGTCTGGCACTGGTGATGTCGATCTTCGCCGTCCTCGTTCTGCCGATTTTCCTGTTCGGTCCGGGTGTGATGGCCGCCGTCATCAACAGGTTCGTGCTGGACGGCTACAACATCGATGTGCTCGACCCGAACGCGCCGACGGACGAGCGGAGCAGTGAGGTGGCTCGCGGTGTCAACCTGGACAAGGGCTGGTTCCAGCGTCTTCGCGGCGGATCGAGCAGGGAGAAGGGTCGGCGATGAGCGACTCTGGCGAAGGCATCCCGCCGGATCAGCTACCTGAACACGGCCGAAAGCCGACCAGGTGGCCCCGGACCACACGACGCCAGGAGCGCATCCGCGAAGTCCTGTCCCGTCGCCAGCAGAGCCTGACCGTTGTCCTCGAGGATGTGCATGACCCGCACAATGCGAGCGCGGTGCTTCGCAGCTGCGACGGCGTCGGGGTGATGGATGTCCATCTGGTCTATGTGCACGAGGTCCCGCCGCGCCGGGCGTTTGCTCGAACCACGTCGGCATCTGCCGCGAAGTGGATTCGCACGCACCATCACGAATCCATCGAGCAGTGCTACACCATGCTGCGCGAGCAAGGCATGGCGATCTATGCGACGGCCCTGACAGACGAAAGCATCGAGCTGTACGACGTCGACCTCGTCCGACCAGCGGCGCTGGTGTTCGGAAACGAGCATCGTGGGGTGTCACCAGAGGCGGTTGCCGGAGCCGACGCGACCGTTCGCATTCCGATGCAGGGAATGGTCGAAAGTCTGAATATCTCGGTGGCATGTGCGGTGACACTGTACGAAGCAATGCGCCAGCGGATTGTGGCCGGGAGGTATACGGAGCCGGAGCTCCCGGTAGACGCGCTGGAGACGCTTGAGGCGGAGTGGCTTCGCAAATAGTCAGCTCTTCCTGATTCGTTCCACCTGCATGCAGGAGGCGAGTTCCCCCGGGATCGTGTGCGCCCCCGTTTCGGTGCGAATCCGGCAATCCCCATCGTCCGGCTCGCAGGTGACGACTTCGAGGTCGGTACCGGGAGCAAGCCCGATCTCCGACAGGAATCGGAGATGGTCGGAATCGCGGTCGCTAACGCGCCGGAGAACCACCTTCGTGCCAGGCCGCTGGTCGCTGAGTGGTTGCCAGGACGCCCTGGGCATTTTGCCCTGCCGGGTGGGTATAGGATCCCCGTGGGGGTCATACTGGGGATGGCCGAGCAACTCATCCATGCGCGATTCGAACTCGCGGGAGACGTGGTGCTCCAGGCGCTCGGCCTCTTCGTGCACCTTGTCCCAGTCGTACCCCATTGCATCCGCGAGATAGAGCTCCAGCAACCGGTGGTGTCGGATCACCTCCAGCGCGATCTTCGTGCCGGCGTCGGTCAAGCGGACGCCATAATACCGGCTGTGTTCCACCAGCGACAACTCGGCCAGTCTTTTGACCATGTTCGTGACCGAGGGGCTGGAGAGTCCGAGCTCTGCGGCCAGGGCCAGCGTGGTCACACGGTCGTCACCCTGCTGAAGCCGGTAGATGGCCTTGAGGTAATCCTCCATCGCCGGGCTAATGGTTGAGTGCAGCGAGCCTGATTGCCGGGCATGGTTGTCGGCGGGCGTAGGGCCAGGCATGGGGATGCTCCAGGGACGTTCCGCGTGCGAACGGTGCAGCACCGTCGTATCGCTCGACGGTGCACGTGGCTGGACGGGCCTACGGAAGGTTGAAGGGCAGGTTCTTGGGCATCTTGCCCTTCTTGGCCATCTGACCAAACTGCCCCATCATCTTTTGCATATCCTTGAATTGGGCAAGTAGCTGGTTGACCTCCTGCCGATCGCGGCCGGAACCCCGAGCGATTCGGCGGCGCCGCGGGTTGTTGATTTTCTCCGGGTGGCGGCGTTCCCACGGGGTCATCGACTGGATGATGGCTTCGATCTTCTTGTAGTCATCGTCCGAAATCTCGGCCTTGGCTTGCCGCAGCTGCGAGCCAACCCCCGGTATCATCTCCAGGAGTTGATTCAGCGGACCCATCGACTTGACCTTCTGCATCTGCGAGAGGAAGTCTTCGAGATCGAATTGGCCCTTCATCATCTTCGACTGAAGGCGCTCGGCGTCCTCTTCGGTGGTCTGCTCCTGGGCGCGCTCGATGAGGGAGAGGACATCGCCCATGCCGAGTATGCGGCCGGCCAGACGATCCGGGTAGAACGGTTCGAGGGCGTCGAGTTTCTCGCCGGTGCCGATGAACTTGATCGGGATACCGGTTACGGCACGAATCGAGAGGGCAGCGCCGCCGCGCGCGTCGCCGTCCATCTTGGTCAGGACCAGGCCGGTAACGTCGAGCTTCGCGTGGAACTCCTCTGCGACACCAACCGCTTCCTGACCGGTCATGGCGTCGGCAACCAGCAGGATCTCGGTGGGATCGACCGCCTGCTTGATGTCGACGAGCTCCTGCATCAGGCGCTCGTCGATCTGGAGCCTGCCGGCGGTGTCGATGATGATCGGGTTGTACCCACGTTCCTGCGCGAAACGGACGGCGTTGCGGGCGATGTCGACCGGGTCCTTGCCAGTGCCTTCCTCGTACACCGCCATGTCAATCTGACGGCCGAGGGCCTGCAACTGGTTCACCGCGGCGGGGCGGTAGACGTCGGCTGCGACCATGAGCGGATTGCGGCCCTGTTTGCGAAGATGGAGCGCGAGCTTTCCGGTGTGTGTCGTTTTGCCCGCGCCGTTGAGCCCTGCCATCATGATGATTTGTGGCGGACGGTCCGGCGTGTTGAGTGGAGCGCGCTCCGCGCCGAGGATGCGAATCAGCTCCTCATTGACGATCCCGATCGCGGTCTGCGCCGGCGTCAGGGACTGCATCACATCCTGGCCGAGAGCGCGCTCCTTGACCGACGCGACGAAATCCTTGACGACCTTGAAATTCACGTCGGCTTCGAGCAGGGCGCGCCGAACGTCGCGCATTGCGTCGTCGACGTCCTTTTCGGTGAGCCGACCCTTGCGGCCCAGCTTGCCGAACGTCTCGTTGAGGCGGTCTGACAACGTCTCGAACATGGGCTAGAATCCTTCCCCTTCACCGAAGAAGAGCGAATCCACATAGGTCTCGGGGTTGAACTCGGCGAGGTCCGTCGCCTTCTCTCCGGTGCCGATATAGGCAATCGGCGTGCCGATCTCCCGCGCGACAGAGAACGCGATGCCGCCCTTGGCCGTGCTGTCGAGCTTGGTGATCATCAGGTCGGTGATCTCCACAGCCTTGGTAAATTCGGCTGCTTGCACCAATCCGTTCTGTCCGGTCGTTGCATCGATCACCAGCAGCGACTCCTGCGGCGCCTCCGGAATCTGCTTCTCGATGATGCGGCGCAGTTTCTGCAGCTCGGCCATGAGGTTGTGCTTCGTCTGCAACCGGCCAGCAGTGTCGACAATCAATACGTCGATGCCGCGCTGTCGCGCCGACTGGACGGCATCGAACACAACCGCACCTGGATCGGCGCCCTGCTGATGCGCGATCACAGGGACATTCAAACGCTCGCCCCAGACCTTGATCTGGTCGATCGCCGCGGCGCGGAACGTGTCCCCGGCCGCGATGAGGACGCTTCGGCCAAACTGCTTGTGGTAGGCCGCAAGCTTCGCGATCGAGGTCGTCTTGCCGGTACCGTTGACGCCCGTGACAAGAATCACGAACGGAACACCGCGCTGCAGCAGCTTGATCTTGCGGTTCTGCGTCGCAAGCTCGAGCAACTTGATCATCTCGAGGCGGAGGATCTCCCGCGCATCGGCGGGGTTGACGATGTGGTCTTCTTCGATGCGATCTCTGAGCTCAACCACCAGGCGCTGGCTGACATCCCAGCCGACGTCGGCCTGGATGAGCAGCATCTCCAGGTCTTCGAACAACTCGTCGTCGAGCTCGGCGCGGTCGAACAGCCTGGTGATCTCGCGGAAGACGCCCTTGCGCGTCTTTTCGAGACCCTGTTCCATCTTGACGTCGGGTTCCTGACGTCGCCTGAACATGCGCTTCAGAATCACGGCGTTTACCTTGCCATTTATGGGCCTCAGGACGGTCAGGCATCAGTTGTTGGCAGGGGTCCTGAACCTCGGAAATTGGCGCCGTTGCGCCTCGGGAAGTATACACCGGGCCTTGACCGATCTCCGTAGGGGCGACAACGTGCTCGACTGCTGCTAGGATGCCTGACAGGCTGTCGGCGAATGCGAGCGGGAGGTATGTGGCCAATGGACCGGAAGGTGCTGATCCTTGCCGTCTATGGCCCAACGGCGCTGCTTGCGTTCGCCCAGGGCGCTATCGTGCTGGCGCTCCCGCTTCTGGCCAACGATGTCAGCGACGCCTACAGCTATGCGAGCCTCATCGTGGCGGCGGCGGCGTTCGGTACATTGCTCGCCGATGTGCCCACCGGCACGGTGATGATCCGGCTCGGGTTGCGACGGACCATGCTGATCGGGTCGGTTGTGGTCGCGATTTCCACGTTCCTGCTTGCGGCGCCGCTTGGATCCAACTTCCTGCTTGTGGCGAGATTGGCCGCCGGTGTCGGCACCGCACTGTGGGGCCTGTCACGATACACCTTCATCACGCAACAGGTGCCACCGGAGTTGCGCGGTCGAACCATCGCCAGTTTCGGCGGTATCAACCGGGTCGGTGTCTTCGCCGGACCGCTGCTGGCCGGATGGCTGATCACCGCCTGGGATCTTCGGGCCTCGTTTCTGCTCGCGGGCGGGTTGGCCACCCTGGCCTGTGTCGCCGCGTTCCTGTGGATCCCGGACGACGCGAAAGTTGAATCCGGAGATCGACGCGATGCGTCGCACACAGGCGAGTTGGCCGGCACATGGCGAGCACTTGCCGGCAGGCGGGCCGACGTGCTGTTTGCATCGGCGGGGCAGGTGCTGGCGCAGGTCGTGCGACAGGGGAGACACTTCCTGATCCCGCTCTATGGCGTCGAGGTGCTGAGCCTCGACGCGTTTCAGGTCGGATTGGTGATGACGACGTCCGCGGTGATCGACATGAGCCTGTTTGGACCGGCGGGTTACCTTATGGACCGGTTTGGCAGGAAATTCGCCATCATCCCGAGCTTCTCCCTGATGGCTGTTGGATTGGCGATGATCCCGTTCACGGACGGACTCGGCGGGCTGCTCTTCGCCGGGGTGGTGATCGGGCTTGGCAACGGCCTTGGTTCGGGGACGATGATGACACTCGGGGCGGACTTCGCACCTGCCGGATACACCAGCACGTTTCTAAGCGTGTGGCGATTCATCGGCGACACCGGCCAGATGCTCGGCCCGATCATGGTCGGCGTGGTCGCGCAGGCGTTTACGTTGCGCCAGAGCGCGTGGGTGCTTGCGCTGTGTTCCGCTGCATGCGCGTTGATGCTGTACTTCCTTGTGCGCGAAACCCGTGAGGATAGCGATCGGGCCGACACCCGGCCAGCAATGGCTGGGAGGGATGTTACCTTGCAGAAACAGGGAGGGTGAGGATGCCTCTGGTTGCCGCGGCGATCGCGCCGCACGGATTCCCGGTGATCCCCGCGCTCGACGATGGCGCAGCGGAAGGTGGGGTCGAGACGCCTCGCGCGATGGCCGCACTCGGCAGGCTGTTCAACGATCGGCAGGTCGAGGCGGTGGTGGTGGTTGGCCCGCATGGTATTCGGGCGGATGGATTCTTCGCGATGGTGGACGCAGCTCGGGCCGCCGGAACGCTGCGGTGGAAGTCACGGTCGGTGGAGGTGAACGTCCCGTGCGACCGATCGCTCATCGAGGCGATCAACAATGCGTCCGGCGCTCGCGGCATCCCCGTCGCGCGAGTCAGCTATGCGGGCAATCGTGCCGACCAGGCGGTGATACCGCTCGACTGGGGTGCCCTGGTGCCGCTGTGGTTCCTCGGGCACGACCAGAACGAGGCGGGTACCGGAGATGTCCTCGGCAACGCGCCGACAACCAGCGGTGGGCCAGCCGCGGTGCTGATCACTCCATCCCGGTCATTGTCACGCGAGGCCATGGTCGATTTTGGGAGGACGCTTGGCGAGGTGATCTCCAGGGACGTACGCAATATCGGCGTCGTTGCATCGTGCGACTGGGCGCACACGCATCGAGCCGACGGTCCGTACGGCGCGCATGAGGCCGCGGAGCGCGTCGACGCCGTCGTTGTGGATGCGATCGGGCGAAACGCGATCACGGATCTCTTGGCGCTGGCCGAGATCGATGTGGCGAATGCCGCGATCGACGGTTTGTGGCAGGCGCTGATCCTGGCCGGTGTACAGGATGTGACACCGTTCACGCTGGAGCTTCAGTCGTACGAAGCGCCCACGTATTACGGCATGCTTGTCGCCACGGCGGCTGTAGACCATGACTGACGATCGGTTCGAGCCGAGTCCGGTGTATTCGCTGATGATGCGCGAGATGCTCCCGGATGAGCGTCCACGTGAGCGCCTGCGCGCCTACGGCGAGCGGAGTCTGAATACCTTTGAGCTGATGGCGATCATCCTGAATACCGGGATCAAGGGTGAAAGCGTGGTTCGCGTGGCGGAGCGCCTGCTCAACGATGCTGGCGGATTGCGCGGGATCCACAGGATGGATTTCGAGGAGTTGTCCCGCGTTCGGGGCATTGGCGAATCAAAGGCGGCGAAGGTCAAGGCTTCACTGGAGCTGGGACGCCGCCTTGCCGCCGCCGCGCCGGACGACCGGGTCGCGATCGAAGGGCCAGAGGACATAGCGCGCCTGCTGGGCGTGGAGATGGCCGCGTTGCCTCAGGAACAGCTTCGGGTGGTCCTGCTGGACACGAAGCACCGCGTTATCGGCAACAGGATGGTCTACCAGGGAAGCGTGAACAAGGCGCAAATTCGTGTCGGCGAGGTGTTTCGACCGGCGGTGCAGGCAAATGCGACCGCCGTGATCCTCGCTCACAACCACCCGTCGGGCGACCCCGCGCCGTCTGCCGCCGACATCGACTTTACGCGAGATGCTGTGGAGGCCGGGGCACTGCTGGACATCGCTGTCCTGGATCATGTCGTCATTGGGCAGGGGCGCTGGGTGTCGATGAAACGACTCGGCCCAGGGTTTGGATCAGGACGATAAAGGGGAAGAGCTGGATGTCACTCGGTTTCGGTGTAACGAGCACCATCGAACTTGATCTGGTTCAGCGAATCGGTCCCGAAATTGAGTCGGCCGGGTTCGACTTCTTCTGGTCGAACGACATTCCGGGCGGCTCGTCATTCGATGTGTTGTCGGCCTGTGCAGGCGTTACCCGGGATATTCGCCTTGCCAATGGCGTCGTGCCGATTGACCGGCTGCCGGCGGCTGAGTGGAACGCGCGGATCGATGAAGTCGGGCTCGGCGGTGATCGGTTCTGGCCGGGCATCGGCAGCGGTGGCATGAAGCAGCCGCTTGCGCCGCTGCGCGAGGCGATCGAGGTCATCCATGCGGACACAGGGCGCCCAGTCGTCGTTGGCGCGCTGCGGTCGAACATGCGGCGACTTGCGGCGGAGCATGCCGACGGAGTGCTGCTGAATTGGCTCACCCCGGACGCGGCTGTAGCGAGGCGGGAAGAAATGCGCCGGATACGCGTCGAGGCGGGTATCGATGCGCCGTTCCTGACCGCGGCGTTCGTCAGGGTCGCGATTGGTGACGCCGCGATCGCCGTATTGCGTCACGAGGCAGAGAAGTACGAGTCGTTTCCAGCGTATGGCAAGCACTTTGCGGAGATGGGTGTCGGGGCGTACGGAACGGCCGTGGCGGCATCGACCGTCGATGAGGCGGCAGATGGCCTTGTTCCGTTCCTCGATGCACTGGATCATCCTGTCCTTCGATGCATCGTTGGGACCGAGGACGACGCGTCCTACCTCGAGCTTGTTGAGGTCGGGAGGTTGGCGCTGGAGCGTTGGCGAGCCACATAGCGATTTCGCGCCGCGTCGTGGCCGGTGCTATGCTTTGCAGCAGTGAGAGGCGCCCACGGCGCCACGCCTTCCGATGGGGTGAGGGAAGACGAACGCATGAGCCACCGATCGTCGATCGGGAGGATTACCTGTGTCCAAACAGATAGGCATCGACCTCGGAACCGCGAACGTGCTTGTGTACCTTCGCGGACGGGGAGTCGTGATCAACGAGCCGTCCGTCGTGGCGATATCGGCGAAGGACAGCAAGGTCAAGGCGGTGGGGCTCGAAGCACGTGACATGCTTGGGCGTGAGCCGCGGGAAACCATCGAGGTGGTGCGGCCAATGCGCGAAGGCGTCATCGCCGACTACGTCGTCACGCAGAAGATGCTGGAGTACTTCATCAGCAAGGCCGCGGGACGATTCTCGTTCGTCCGACCGGAGGTCATGATCTGCGTTCCGGCTGGGGTGACGGGGGTGGAGCGTCGCGCCGTTCGCGATGCGGCGCTGAATGCCGGAGCCCGTCGCGCCTACCTGATCAGCGAGCCGCTGGCCGCGGCGATTGGCGCGAAGATCCCAGTGGCCGATCCGAGCGGTAACATGGTGATTGATATTGGTGGCGGGACGACCGAGGTGGCGGTGATCTCGCTCAACGGCATCGTGGTTGCACGCTCGCTTCGAGTTGGCGGCAACCGGTTCGACGAGGCGATCAGCCACTACGTTCGACGCAAGTACAACCTTCGCATTGGTGAGCGCACCGCGGAGGAGGTCAAGATCGCCATTGGTACGGCGATGCCGCTCGAAGACGACCTCACCATGGAGGTTCGCGGCCGCGACGAAGTTGCCGGGCTTCCGCGCACGATTCAAATCAGTGCCAACGAGGTTTCGGACGCCATTACCGAGCCGCTCGAATCGATCATCGGCGCGGTACGCGCGGTGCTTGAAGAGACACCGCCGGAACTGTCATCGGACATCATCGACAAGGGGATGATCCTGACTGGTGGCGGCGCGATGCTTCGGAACCTGCCGGAGCTCCTCACCGAGGTGACGGGGGTTCCCTGCTATGTCGCGGACGACCCTATCTCCTGCGTGGCTATCGGCACGGGGCTTGCGCTCGAGCACATGGACATTCTGCGCGACAGCCTCGAAGAGTCGTAAGATAAACGCAATATCAAGCCCAGATTGGGGATTCAGGGGGCGGGAACGGAGAGGCCGGCATGAGCGAACCATTACGCCGAACGTTGAGACAGGTCAAGATTGCGGCGGTGTCAACGGCGCTGGTGGTTCTTGTGCTCACTGGCTGCGGCGTCGGTGGTGACGACGACGAACCAACCGCCACGGCGTCGGACGATGGGTCTCCGGCGATCTCGACGACCGCTCCGACCGATCTCACTGCCGATGCCACGCAGATTGACAACGGATCGCCTGATGCGACCGAGGCGGGTACGCCGGAGGGTGTGACACCGACACCATCCATCGTCGTATCCGCGCCTCCTGTCACGATTCCCACGGCTGTACCGACACCGGCGGCCACGCCGACCCTGCCGGACGGCGAACAGGATGCTGGCGCTTCGCCCGGCAGTGCGAGTCTGGGCGATGGAACCGGTGGAGCTCCCCCGGCTGCTGAGGCCGGCGATCTGACCCCGGCGAACGGGGCCACCCCGGCTTCCACACCTGTTGGTGTGACGACGGTGTCTTCGTGTGAGGTGGATTCGGTGCCACCGTCCTCCGACGGCGAACCCGTACCACAGGTCACCACCAGCGCCGTCAACCTGCGGACCGGCCCTGGCACCGATTGTGACGTGCTGGGCGACCCATTTGCCGCGGGTGTGGTCGTCACAGTTCTCAGTGCCCCTGTCGAACGGACGGGCGACGAGTTCACCTGGGTCGCTGTGGCGATCGACGGTGTCGAAGGATGGATGGCAACCGAATTCCTTGAGCCTGAGGAGTAGCACCCAGTCCACCTGCATGCAACGGGGGAGGATCGCGACTTGACTCGACAGTACCCGCGCGAGAGCGGGATCCTGCTGCATCCGACCTCCCTGCCCGGTCAGCACGGAATCGGGGATATCGGCGATGCCGCCTTTCGATTCGTGGACTGGCTCGAAC
>JAUIGA010000077.1 GCA_030430125.1 Chloroflexia bacterium
CCGAGAGCACCACCCACGCGCCCGGCGGCGGCGCCGGCGACCGTGACGCGGAGCCGGTCTGGGTGACCAGCCATGCCTGCCCGTCCACCAGCGTGCCGGCGTCGAGCGGGGTGCCGAAGGCGCGCAGCAGTGGCCAGATATCGCGTTCCTGGACACCGGCCGGCGCGACCGCGACCCGGTACGGCGTTTCCGGCGGAATGCCGGCCTGGCGCAACATGCTGCTCGCCTCCTGAGGATCGAAGGCGGCGACAGCCAGCGCCCCGTTGATCAACCGGGTGCGCGTCTGGAGATCCTGCGCCGTCGAGGCCTCCTCGTCAAGGGCTGCCTGCACCGCGCCGGCGACGCGTTCGAGCACGTAGCGGGCCATGGCGCGGTGGTGCGGCGTGACCCCGCCGATGAGCAGGGTGCGGTTGCGGGCCAGCGGTCGCTGAAGCCACCCGGTCGCCTCGAGATCGGCCGGCGCGGGAGGAATCGCCGTGGTCGTGCTGACGATGCGATTGCCGGCGGTCGTCCGCACCACAAAGTCGAGCCCAAGATGATCGCTCAGGCTGCGCAACAGGGCCGACGGCGCAGCGTGCTGGCTGCGTTGCGAGATGACGATGCGCTCGATCTCGGTGCCGGTTCGCAGCAACTCGCCGCGCCGGGTGGTGAGCAGGCGGTTGAGGTCGCTCTCCAGCTCCGGCCCGATCCGCGCCGATCGCAGGATGGGGATGGGGCTTCGCACCAGTTCCGTCGTGTCGAGCACGACCCCGGCCACCGGCTGGCTGGTGAGCTCCTGGATCAACAAGCCGAGGTTGAGCGCCGATTCGGTCACCACGCGCTCCGGCAGCAGCACCAGCTCGCCGCCACGCAAGGTCGGCAGCATCGGCGGGGTCGAGCGCGCGGTGATCACCCAGTCGACATCGCGGTCGAGCGGGTCATCACCGATGTCTGGGTGGGGTGGTGTGTCGATGGAAACGAGATCGGTCCAGGCAATCAGGTCTCGGAGTGTCACCTCGCCAGTGGCCATCGGCTGGGGCTCCCGTGTGCGGATTGATACGCGAGACACGGCGTCGTCGGCGAGTCCGATCATCATCTTACGGAACCGGAATGTGCATGTCGACCAAGCGAAACACCACAGGGCACACTCGCAATCGTCGCCTGCTGACCGATCAGGCATTCTGCACAAGGTGGACGTGTTGAGGCTGTACCCCGGTGCCGGGTATGCTGCGGTCATGAAAACGCATGACCGCGCATTGGCGGACCATCTTCCGGCCGGATTCAATGGGGTTCCATGGCTCACCCCGTCGCGACTGCTGCTTGTGGTGGCCACGGTCGTGGGTCTGGTGGGGTTCCTCTACCCGTTCCTGCTGCCGGCGGTCACGCCAACCGGCAATACCAACCAGGCGCGCGCCGGCGAGGCGCCATTGCTCGTGGCGCTGGTGACCGGATTCGCGATGGCGGCGGTGCTGATGGCGATGGCGGAGGACCACGCCGGCGGATCGCGGTCGCGGACGGTCGCCCTGCTCGGGGTGCTGGTGGCGATCGACGCCACGCTGCGTCTCGTGCCGACGGTGCTGGGCGCGTCGCCGATCTTCCTGCTGATCATGCTGGTTGGCGCGGTGTTCGGGGCGTCGTTCGGCTTCCAGATGGGGGCGTTGACCATCCTCGTCTCGGCGGTGATCACCGGCGGCATGGGTCCCTGGCTGCCCTACCAGATGCTCGGCGCGGCGTGGGTCGGCCTGACGGCGGGATGGCTGCCCCGCGGCGGCTCGGAGCGGAGGCGACTGGTGGTGCTGGCGGTGTTCGGGGCGGTGTGGGGGCTGCTGTTCGGGGCGCTGATGAACCTCTGGTTCTGGCCGTTCGGCGCGCCGGGGGCGGGAGAGACCGGGAGCCTCTACTGGACTCCCGGCCTGTCGTTCGGCGAGACGGTGGAGCGCTACGGCCGCTTCTACCTGGTGACCTCGCTCGGGTTCGACCTCTTCCGGGCGGCCGGCAACGTGGTGCTGGTGCTGGTGCTCGGCGGACCGATCCTGCGGCTGCTGGAGCGCTACCGCCGCCGCTTCGGCTGGCGGCCGTGGGAGGAGCTGCCAGCGGTCACGGACGGGTGAGCCGCACCACCGCGCCGATGCTGACCACCGCCGCGACGATGTGCATGATCACCAGGGTGATGACCATCTTCGCCGGAGCTTCGCTGATCGAGAGTGGCTGCAGGAACGAGAGCACCATGATCGCGCCGCCGACGATGACCAGCCAGCGGGCGGGACGGCTGGTGAACCGCCGCAGCAACCAGTAAAGAAGCGTCGCGCCCAGCCCGCCCTGCGCCGAGGCGGCGACGACCGGCAGCAGCGAGATCGGATCCGTACCACCGCCCGGCGTCTCCACCAGCACCGACTGCGGGATGGTGTCGAGCGCCCGCGCGACGGCATAGACGATCGCGTTGGCGACGGCGGCAAGCAGGATCGCCGCGATGCCGGACTGCCACAGCGGCAGTGTGCCGGTCGCGCGATCGGGAATGCGAGCGATATCTGTGTCCATGGGGGCGCTCCTCTCGTCGGTCAGGTGGGTCAGTCGCTGTTCGGTGCGTCACCGATACCCATCGAGGAGATCGAGGTGGGGGTGATGCGCATCCATGCACCCCGCCAGGCGGGTCCGTTGTGGCCGCTGGCGTCGCTCGCATCGTGCAGTGTGGCCGTGCCGCGAACTGTCACCGAGCGAGGTCGCCACGGGTTGGTCGAGGCGAGGTCGTCGATCACGATCGCGACCTGCGGGTTGCCCTGTACGTCGCGGTAGCGGCGGGTTCCGGCGAGGTTGTACCCCCCGCAGTCGATCGTGCCGGTCTCGGCGTTGTAGCTGAATCCGGTCGGGACGACGCGCGGCGCGGCGTTCCGGTCGGCGGTGGCGATGCGCGCAAGCGGCTGCGAGTCGAGGTAGGCGATCTCCTCGGCGGTGAATGTGGTTCGTGGCATGTTCGATCTTCTCCTTTGTCCTTGGCGGCGAGGTGTCCCGGCCGCTGGTTGACGCGAGGCAGACCCACGCCTATGCTAATGATGAGGCACCTAACAGATAGATGCCTAACAGTTAGGCATAGATCGATCTTCCTGTCAAGAGGGTGCGTGTTCCATGAGCCCAACCGACCGCTGGCGCATCAACCTGCTGATCCGTACCCTGGCGACGCGCCACCGCACCTGCGCGACCGTGCGACTTCGGCGAATCGGGCTCTATCCGGGGCAGGAGACGGTGTTGCTGGCGCTCGATCGCTTCGGCTCGATGACGCAGCGGCAGCTGGTTGAGCGTATCGGTGTCGAGCCGCCCACACTCTCGGCGGTTGCCAGCAAGCTCGAGGCGGCGGGGTACATCGCGCGGAAACCGTGTCCTGGCGACCGTCGCTCGACGCTGGTGTCGCTCACCGAGCGAGGGCGGGCGCTGCTGCCGGATATCCGCGAGATCGGTCTTGACCTGGCCGAGGTGACGCTGAACGGCATGGATGCCGAGCAGGTCGAGACCTTGATGGCGGGTTTGCGACACGCCATCGGGAATCTTGAGAATGAAGACGCGACTCGGTCTCGGTGCTGACCGGGCGACGGCGGTAGCTGTCACATGAAGCCGGCGGGATGCCGGCGCCGTCCTCGCCAGCATCCCGCCGGTTCCACGCGTGTCGACCAGGGCGGTCCTCGCGCAAGAATCGGATGGTGCATCACACGGTGGCGCGTCCGGGGGCTTCGGTCGCGGCCGTGTCTCCAGGGAGCTCCGGCTTCACCGGCGCGATGCGCGCGCTGAGTCCGTACAACGCCCTGGCGGCGAGCTGGCGCAGCATCGGCACCGGTCCGCGAACTGCCTGCGTCTCCCCGAAGTAGTGGTGGCGATCAGGAGCGTTGCGCTGCAGCTCCTCCTGGATCATGGTGTCGTGAATCAGTTGTGTGGTGCCGAAGTGCTGATACATGGATGCAGGTCCTTTCATGGTGCCTGGTGCCCGCTTCGGGGCGCAGTTTTCCCTGACCCGCGGCCGTGTTCGTCCGCGAGCTGCTGTGTACATTGAGATGTCGTCGGCGAAAGTCCGTCCGAAACGGCGGTCAGGCGGTGTCTCGCACCGATTCCTCGATGCGGACCGGTGTCGCGGTGGCGACCGAGTCGTAGGCGGCGATCTTGGCGTCGACCGCGTCCAGCGTGTGCTCGAGCTCGGCGATCTGTGACTTGATGGACTCCCGGTGGCGCCTGAGGATTGCCAGCCGCATCGGGACTGTCTCGTCGCCCGACTTCATCAGGTCCGCCATGCGCTTCATGTCGGCGATCGGCATCCCCGTCCCGCGCAGGCGGCCGAGGAACGCCAGCCAGCCGACCGCGTCCATCGAGTAGCGGCGGTGCCCGCTTTCGGCGCGCTCGACCGGGATCATCAGCCCGATCCGCTCGTAGTACCGCAGGGTGTGCGGGCTCATGCCGGTCGCTTCACTTACTTCGCTGATCGTCAGCCACGGCCCGGTTCCTGTGTGGGTCATGATGGGCCTCCTTTCACTCTGGGACGATTGTGCCGCTTAGAGCGCGCTCCATGTCAAGATGTGGATAACTTTCCGTCGGGCGTACCGCGTGTCCGGCGTCTGCCGGCCGTTCGTCGCTGGGTGACAGCGGCTCCGTGGTGCGATGGCCGGCTGGCGATCCAGAAAGTTCCAGCTACATGGATCTTAGGGCTTCTCCCTGGGACAAGGTCAAGTGGCATGCGTCGCTTGCGTGCCTGGGCGATGCGTCGCGGGGCGAGCCACATGACTGGAGCCGTCACCGGATGTGCGATCAGGCAATGCGCGACAGCCGCGTCAGGCACCACCACGCGATGGCCGCCGTGGCGCCGTGCATCAGCAGCAGCGAGACGACGAGGCCGGCCGGGGCGTCCGCGATGCCGAGCGGCGCCTGCAACGACGTCGCGGCCACGATGGCGGCGAGGATGGTGAAGTTGCGGACCGGGTGTTGCGAGAGCCGCGCGAACAGTCCCATGGCGAGTGTCGCGACGCTGATCGTGAGGACGCAGGCGGCGATGATCGCCGGAATTCCGACGCTCTCGGCGTCGGCGGGGAGGTCGTCAGGAACCGCGCCGGTCACTCGCGCGACCGAGTAGATTACCACATCGGCGACGATAGCGGCAACCACCGCGACCGCCCCGGCAAGCGCGAGCCTCGTCGGGGTTGTGCGGTAGTCATCAGGTCGGACGATGGTCTCGGTCACGGCGACCTCGCTTCACGGCGATCAACAGCGGTGTGTGCCGACCATCGTACCGCGTCGAGATACGAGCATGACGACCCTGGCGTATCGGTGGCAGGGGCACACGTTGGGAGCGAAGGTAGGGGAGGGCTTGCCCGCGCTCAGCAGCGCCATGGAATGTCAACGCTGGCGCGGGCAAGCCCTCCCCTACGGCGGCTATCCTGCCCGGGGCGACTTGTGGGTGAGGCTGTGGTTGGTGTCTAACCACCGTCCTCCCAATACAGCCCCTGGCAGCCCACCGTCACCATCTGCTGCACTATGTCCGGATCGCCTTCCGATGCGGCCGCGGCAGCTTCGAGCAGGTACGGCTCCGGGCTCGGGCTCAGATTCGGGAAATACGGGATCACCTCCGCCATCACGTACAGGGCGTCCGCTGCTGTGGCGGCATCGCCGGACTCGTGCGCGTCGAGCCACGTCTGATACCACGCGCACCGGTTGTAGCCGCCGAGGATGGTGTATTCCCCACCGGCCTGGTGCCGGCTGTTGTCGCTCGGAATACCCTCGATGATGCGCTCGATGTCCGGGTCGTACCCCCCAGGCCAGGCGAACTTGTCTTCTGCGCCTCGCACCGCCTCCGCGAGCTGGTCGCCGTCCGTGAATTCGGTCCCGTCCGGTACCTCGCTGAAGTCGAAGCCAGTGACAGGTGCCGGCTCGGGCTGCGTGCCGGTGCCGGGCACGAACGGCAGCCAGCCCGCTTCTCGATTCGTCACCGGTTGCCACGCCAGGGTGTCCGCCGTCACGTCCAGCAGGTAGACCGTGCCGGACTCGTCGCTCTCGCCGCTCATCGACACCTTTGTGCCATCCGGCGAGAAGTACATCGACAGCATCATCGGCGTCTCGGCGAGGATGCCCTCCGGCGGCGGGATGTGCTCGATCCGGTACTCCCCATCCCGAACCTGCATCAGGTACGTGTGCTGCGAGTCGAAGGCGATGATCTCGGTATTGCCGTCAGGGGACTCCGCCACCGAGTACGGGCCGAGGTGGGGATAACCGGTGCCGTTCGGATCGTAGACGGGGACATCGTCGAGCGTGCCGACGGTCTCGCCGGTCACCGCGTCGACGACCCGGTAAGTGATCGCCTCGCTCGGATTCGCGGCGTAGTCGAACATCACCAGGAAGCGGTCCGGCGGGGTCTCCCAGCCGACGTTGTCGCTGATGTCGAGGCCGGAGAACATCGTCGCCTCGCGGGTGCCGGTGTGGACGGCGTAGAGTTGAGGCGGCTGCCCCATTGCCGTCATGGTCGCGATCTCTTCCGGGCCGGTTTGTCTCACGACCACGATGGCATCGTCTGTCGTCACCCGAAGTTGGCTCAGGGGGCCGTCCGCCTCGAACACAGGCTGCTCCGGCATGTCCGACAGAAGCGGCAGCAGCATGAGCTGGTTTCCACTCGCGTAGGCGTAGGCCTTGCCGCGCTGCACCCAGACGCCCTCGCCGATCTCCGGGGCATCGGTGATCGTTGACGATCGCTCGGTTTCCACGCCGTCGTTCAGGCGCACGAGACTGTAGGTATCCTCGCGCTCCCGGCTCATCTGACCCTCGGCGCCGTGCAGCGCCACGTGCATGCCGTCCGGCGCGACGTCGAGGCCGGCCACCGGGGGGAAGTCGTCCGGCACCGGGATCCACGTCGCCGCGTCGAGGCTGCCGTCGAGCACCAGCAGGTCGCCCGGCAGGCCGTTGTCCGTGATCAGGGTGCCGTTGCCCTCCATGGTCGGCGCGGCTTGCAGTCCCAGGACGAGAGTGCCGCCGTCCCCGTTGCCCGAGGTCAGGTACCTGCCGAACTCCGGCAGCGGCGCTCCGGCGATCTCGGAGAGCAGGCGCGTCTGCATCGTGCGCAGGTCGAGGATTTGCACGTCGGAGACATCGTTCGGTGCCGGTCCGACCAGCCACGGGCTGCCCGGGTCGCCCTGCGTGCCCAGGGTGACGTTCTCCGTGGGGAACCCGAACTCAACCACCTCGCCGGTGACCAGGCTCAACACCCGCGTGCGCGCCTCCTCTGGCTTCTCGCCGTAGCTGGGGATCAGCACCGCACCCGGCCACTGAAGCGGCGAGACGGAGTTGTGCGCCGAGGTCGTCGTCAGCACGGTGCCCTCGGGTTCCTCTGGGCAGGTCAGCACCACCTCGCCGGAGGTCGTCAGCAGCACCGCGGTGCCGGCCCAGGGTGATTCGTCGATACCGTTGAAGATGGGGATATCCGCTCTGAAGTCGCAGTCGGTGATCGGTTCCTGATTCTGCACCGGCGGCACCTCTGCCTGCTGCTCCGTGGAGACCGGCGTCGTGTCCGGTGTTGCGTCGAGAGGGGGCGGTGTCGACGCCTGCATCGCGAAGCCTGGAGCCGTGGGTGCTTCGTCGGAATCGCCTGGCAGGCCCGGTGAGCCGGAGAGTCGCCAGACGCCGACCAGTGCGAGCAGCAGCGCGGCGGCCAGCCCGATGTTGGCGAGGGTGTTCCAAACGTGCTGGCGCCGGTGTGCCCGACGGCGCCCGGTTGCGCCGGGGCCGATTTGCGCGATCGGTGCATTCGGTCGCGCGGCCGACGGTACGCCCGTCGTGACCTGTCCGCCCGATGGGGAAGGGGATGTCCGCTCCATGATCGTCTCCCAAAGCCGCGGATCGGGACCGGCCGCGCGTGCATTTCGCGCCTGGGCCGCGTCGATCCGCCGGTGGAACAATGCCGCCGTCTCGATTTCGGAGGCGGCGTCGTTGCCTTGGGCGTTCGGTCGGTTGTGGCCATTGCCTGACCGGGTGCCCGGGAACCCACTATGGGCGGCGGTCTCGTTCAGCCAGGCGTCGAGGGCGTCAGCATCGGTCACGGCGTCGGTCCTTGCTTCCTGGTGGAGATCGTCGTCATCGGGGGGAACGCCAAAGGGGCGGTGGGGGTCGCTCACGAGGGGCCTCCTTCGGGCGGCGCGAGCAGCTCGCGCAGGCGCTTGTAGGCGCGGGACTGCGCCGATTTCACGGCGGATCGTGTCATCCCGAGCGCGTCGCCGACCTCGTTCGTCGTCAACCCGGCCAGGCGCAGCTCGATGATCTCCCGGTGGTTGGCAGGCAGGCAATCGAGCACGGCCAGCAGGCGTGACAGCTCATCGGCGTGCACCGCGCGTTCTTCCGGGCCGGGTTCCTGATCGGTGAGGGATGGGTGATCCGGATCGAACGGGAGCGACGGGCGCTGGCGGCGCCACCGGTCGGTGATGGTGTTGCGGGCGATGGCGAACAGCCAGCTTCGGAAGGTCGCGCCCTCGCGCGGTCGGTATCGGTCGAGGCGCTCGATCGCTCGCGTGAAGATCTGGGCGGTGAGATCGTTGGCAACGTCGGGGTCGCCGACCTTGCGGTAACAGAAGCGGTAGATCGGCACCGCGTAGCGGTCGTAGAGCGGCGCGAACGCGCGCGGATCGGACCGAGCGGCCGCGATCCAGTGCGCTTCGAGATCGACAGGCTCGTCCGCCTCCCGGTCGCGCGTCTCGTCTCGAGTCATGGGAAACGGCAGCGAATCGCCCAATACGCCCACCCTGGGTGCCTCTCCTCCGGTCGGTGCCACGATCATCGCATGGGTTGCCCACGAGATGCCTCTGCTGACGGTAACGACGAACCTTGTCAGGGGGTCGCGGGGCACCGGGTCGAGGTGCATGTGCGTGCAGGAGCCGGGGGAGATCGACCGAGCGGCGGCGACCCTGTTTGAGCGACAGGATTGGCGGCCGGCTGAAGGATGGTCGATACGCTGCTCACGGCGCGGTCTTGCCTCACAACCGGCGATAGGGGAGGTGCTTGCCCGCGCTCGCCAGCTCAATGAGCGACCATAGCCGGCGTGGGCAAAGGTCTCCCGCCTCGCACCAGTTCATGAGGCGCATCGGGACGCCATTTCCGGCTGCCGACCATGGGATGGGCGACGCTCGGATGCGCCGGCAAGGATGTCTCCTACGGGTGTTGTCGTGTTCGGTGTAGGGGAGCGCTGGACAGATCCGGAACGCGCAATTTCTGGCATCTGCTTTACCAGCACAAGGCCGGCACTGCACGACCTCGTGGACGGCAATCTCTCTCAAGGCCGATGCAGGGATCCCGGAGCTGATCCCTGCGCTTGGGGGCCTACATTCGCAGGGCCATGGACATCGAGGCGCGGCGATGCGGGTACGGGGGTGCCTAGCAGCCCCCCAGGAACCCCACTGCCCCGCCTGCGGCCGCGCCGCCCAATGCTCCCCCGACACCGCCGCCCGCGGTGCCAGGAATCAATGAAAGCGCCAGCACCGACTCGACAACGAGCACCAGGATCCCGACCGCCAACGCCAGGCATTGGTACGCCGGGGCCAGACGTTCGAACCATGCCACCAATCGGGCGTAAGTGGAAAGTGGCGCCAGGGCACGCATGCTCCGCAGGGCTCCCGAGAACCGGATGGCCGCGAAGCTCTTGCCGTTCAGGAGCTGGTCGGTTGTCCGCCCCGTTGCCGGATCGATCACCCACCAGCCGGTGAACGGAACGCCATCCAGATCGACCGGCTGTTCCGGGACGACGACAATCGCACCTCGATCCAGCGCCGCCGTCATCAGCGAGACGCTGACCTCGTCGGCGGTGATCCGCGGGAGATCGTCCACCGAGGTCACCACGGCGATTCCGATCCCGGTTTCGGCGGCACGCGCGAAGATCCTCACGATCGATGATACGGGAGCCAGCGAAGCAGCCGCCTCCGTCTCTCCGCGCGTGTCCGGAGCCAGCAGGGTCGATTCGGCGACGGCGTCGAGCACGCCGGAGAGCACGAGGGGGTGTACCGCTTCGGTATCTGAACTCGCTCCATCGGCCAGGGGCATGCTGGTGCGTTGGCGGTGGAGCATGTCCACGCTCACGCGCAACTCGCCGTCCGTCGACGCGTTGTAGGTGAAGGCGGTGACGTTGGGGCCGGACGGGTAGGACCACGTGCCAGCCTGAGTCTCAACTTGGAGCCCCAGCGTGTTCCTGAGACCCGCAAGCCCGGGGCCCAGGGTCTCGAGCTCGCGGAATATCGTCTGGTTCTGGAGCCTGGCGAGGATGTGCTGGCTCGGGATCCGCGCACATTCGACCTGGAGCAGGGTGAACGCGTTGAACTCGTCCAGCATCTCCTCTTCCATTATGTTGGCGGATACGCTGATGGGAGCGACTGCTTCCGGTGTGAAGGTGCCCATCGCGCGGTCAGTCGCCGGCAGGCGATCGAGCAGCGCCCGCTCGACGAGCACCGTGTCGGCGTCGGGGCTGGCGATGACGACAACGAGCCAGGTGGCGACCGTCTCGCCCTCGGCGGCGCCGACGATCGGGCCGCCCTCGTCGAACACGCCGATTGCGCTCGCGCCGTCGGTCGCGAAGAGCATCGGCTGGCTGGCCTGGGCCAGCTCGTCACCCATGATGATCGACGGGAAGATGGTCATCTGGCCGGTGAAGAGCTGGGTGATCCCGAGACCGACGTCGGCCAGGCTCTCGGCCGGCGCCATGCTGACGCCGATCGTGGTGTCCACCGCGCGCTGACTGGTGGTCGTGAGCGTCACGACATCACGGCGGACGACCACGCCACCGAGGTTTTCGTCCGCCGCCACCGTGATCGTGATGGAGTGGTTCCACTCGTCGGGCAGGGCATCGAAGGTCGATGCGGGGTCGGCGACGGCCGCGCCGGGTTCTGATCCGGGCAGGCTGGGATCCAGGTCGATCCAGTCCGGACCGTCTGCCACCTGCACCCAGACATGCTGGTTGGTTTCCAGACCGGTCA
>JAUIGA010000078.1 GCA_030430125.1 Chloroflexia bacterium
GGACACGACCGTGCGGTAGTCCGGAGCCGGCCTCACCGGTCTGGTGGTGCAGCCGGTGCCCTCGAACGGTTCCCCGGGGTCTCACTCCCGCCTAGGCAAGGCCGAGGACCGCTGCCGCTCCAGTCTCCGGTATCCGCACATGGGATCGGAGCGCATGATGGAGCAATTCGTTGGGATCGATGTGAGCAAGGCGCAGCTGGATATCGTGCTCAGCACGCAGCGACGCCCGCTGCGGGTCACCAACGACGCGACGGGGTGGGCGCGACTGATCGCCCGGCTCGCGCCCACCACCGCGCCGTGCATCGTGCTGGAGCCGACCAGCACCTACCATGTGGGAGTGGTGCTGGCGCTGGCCGAGGCGGGGATGCCGGCCAGTCTGGTCAACCCGCGCTGGGCGCGTGCGTTCGCCGAAAGCGAGGGCACGCTGGCCAAGACCGATCGCGTCGACGCCGGGGTGCTGGCCCGCTACGCCGCCCAGCGCCAGCCGGCGCCGACGGCGGTGCCCAGTGCGGCGCTGCGGGAGCTGCGCGAGCTGCTGACCTGCCGCGACGGGCTGGTGCAGATGCGCGTGATGGCGCTGAACCGCCTGGAGACGGCCACGGCGGCGACCGCCGCCATCCACCGGACGGTGACCGCCCAGCTCGCCGTCCAGCAGGCCGAGGTCGAGGCGCGCATCGCTGCGGTGCTGGCCGCGGATGCCGACCTGGGGGACCGCGAGCAGCAGCTGCGCACCGCGCCGGGCGTGGGGCCGGTGGTCGGCCCGGTGCTGGTCGCCGAGCTGCCGGAGCTGGGACTGCTCGACGGCAAGGCGCTCGCGGCGCTGGCCGGGGTGGCGCCGCATCCGCACGAGAGCGGGCGTCAGCGCGGGCCGCGCCGCACGCGAGGGGGACGGCGACCGGTGACCCGGGCGTTGTACCAGATGGCGCTCACGGCCGTGCGGTGGGACCCAGCGATGGGCGCGCATTATCGCCAGCTGCGCGAGCGGGGCAAGCCCCCCACGGTGGCGCTGATCGCCGTGGCGCGGCGCATGCTCGGCATTCTCACTGCGATGGTTCGCGACGGGCTGACCTGGCAGCAGACCCGGGTCGGCCAAGGCGCGTTCCTGCCTCAGGCCGCTTGACACCCAACACGGTTACTACGGCGGTGGGCGGTCGTATTCCTTCGCCGCAACACCTCGTCCACCGGATGGCGCTTCGCCGTCAACAGCGTCCCATCTCGAGGATCGGGCGTAGCGGCGCCTTGACCGCGCTCGCGATGTACGCCGGACTCAAGGCTCGCAGCGGGCAATGGCGCCTGGTGTTGGTGACAAGCTGCAGGGAAAGCTCCATTGGCGAGTTGGCCGCGACCTCGATCGGTATTGCATCGTGCGCCAGGATTTGTTCTGAACAAGTTCCCGCCAGTCGCCGTCGGCTCCGAGCAAGGCCTACATCGGCTCGGGCAACTCGCCCTGATGGTCGGGGAAGGTGTGAAAGTCGAACAGCTTCGTGGCGTCGGCGGCCGTGCCGGGACTGCGGGTCAACGCCAGCGCGGCGTCGGCGACCCGGCGGCGAACACCGCCCAGAGTCCGGTACGTGGCGTTCCCCTCATTGACACGCACCGCCCCAAAATCCTCGTAGTGGCCCCAAACCACCAGCCAGCCGGTGCGCACGGGATGGACTTCGACAAACCGTCCGTGATCGTGCCAGATGAACGATCCACGTTCTGCAGGTTCCGGAGCGGTCATCTGCACGTCTCCCTGTCCGCAAACATATGGGCGGCCGTTATGGCCGCCCGTCGCTGGAGGGGCTGGTCCCCTCCCGTACGCCCTGACGTCGAGCGTTGCTAACTCGTCTTGCGCGGATCGAGCGCGTCGCGGAGGCCGTCACCCATGTAGTTGATCGCCAGCACGGTCAGGAAGATCATCATGCCGGGGAAGATCGCCTCCCACATGTTGATGCTCAGGTAGTCCTTCGCCGCGAACAGCATCTGCCCCCACGTCGGCACGTCGGACGGGAACCCGAGACCCAGGAACGACAGCGACGACTCGGTGATGATCGCCGCACCGACCTGCAGCGTCGCGGCCACGATGATCGGGCTGAGCACGTTCGGCAGGATGTGCTTGAAGATCAGGCTGCCCCGGGTCGCACCGATCGAGGTCGCCGCCTCGATGAACTCCTTCTCCTTCACCGAGAGGAAGCTGGCGCGCACGAGCCGGGCGGTCGGCATCCACGCGAGCAGGCCGATTACCAGCACGATCAGGAAGAAGACGCCGAAGTTCCCGGTATTGAAACGTTCATCGAAGAACTCGACCATCGAATCCTTGAACAGGAAGGTAATCAGCAGCAGGAGCGGCAGCGTCGGCAGGCTGATGAACATGTCGGTGAACCGCATCAGGAAGCTGTCGGTGAACCCGCCGAAGAACCCGGCGACCGCCCCGATCGCCGTGCCGACCATCACCGACACCAGCGCCGCGACCAGACCCACGGACAACGAGATCCGCCCGCCGTAGAAGATTCGCGCGAGCATGTCCTGCCCGAGCGAATCGGTCCCCATGAGGTGATCCCGCGACGGTGCCTGGCTCGTGGGATAGGCGAAGGGGTCGTTGACCTTCTCGTCGTAGACCAGTGGCCCGAGGAACACCGCGAGCAGGAAGAAGCTGAGCACGATCAGGCCAGCCATCGCCAGCCGGTGCTTGCGGAACTGGCGCCAGGCGTTGTTCCACAGCGATCGCTGTTCTCGTACCCGCCCCAGCTCTGCCGTGGTCGGTTGCGCCTCATCGGCAAGCACCGGCTGCCTGGTGGTGGAGGTTGTGGTCGCTTGCTCTTGACGTGCCATCGTTCATCTCCGTGATCAGCTCGGTCGGGCGGCGCACCGCGGAACGGCGTGCAGGTCGATCAGTCGTACTTGATGCGCGGATCGAGCACAGCATAGAGGATGTCGGCAATGATGTTGAACACGACGACCAGGATCGACACGCCGAAGGTGATCGCCATGACCACCGGGACGTCCTTGGCGAGGATGCCATCGATCAGCGCCCGCCCGATGCCGGGAATGCGGAAGATCTGCTCGGTAATCACCGCCCCACCGACAACGGCGGGAAGCTGCAGCGCAATGATTGTCACCACCGGGATCATCGCGTTCCGCATGGCATGGAGCACAATGACGGACCGCTCGCGAAGCCCTTTCGCCCGAGCCGTGCGCACGTAGTCCTGGTTGATCGTTTCAAGCATGGAGGCGCGCACGAAGCGCGTGAGCTGGGCGGAGGTAAATAACCCCAGCACAGTAATCGGCATGATTGACTGCTTGAGCGTGTCCCAGAAGTTGTCCTGGCTCGAATACACGAACGGCAGCCAGTCCAGCTTGACACTGAAGATGATGATCAGCACGAGACCGGAGAAGAAGGTCGGGATGCTGAACCCGATGAAGGCGAAGGTCGTGGCGACATTGTCGAACCAGCTGTACTGCTTGATCGCCGACAGCACGCCCACCGGCACCGCCACCAGGATGCCAAGCACGAAGGCCGAGCCACTGATCCACAACGTGACCGGGAGCCGATCGAGTACGTAATCCTTCACCGGGACCCGGGCGGTCAGGGAGTTGCCCCAGTCAAAATTGAGGAAGTACGCCTGTGCCCATTTCCAGTACTGGATGTAGAAGGGGTCGTTGAGTCCCCACTGGTCGCGGATGCGCTCGCGCACCTCCGGCGGCACGTTGGGATTGGTCGCCAGCTGCCCGAGCGGGTCGCCAGGCGCGAGGTAGATGATGCCGTAGATGATGACGCTGATGGCGATCAGGGTGACGATTGAAATCAACCCGCGCCGGATGAGGTATCGACCCACAACCTGCTCCTCACATCAACGGCACGCACGCCGCCGCTACACGTTCCCGGATAGCTCGCACTATACACCGCAAGTGCGACACAACCCGTTCCGGGAGGTCTTTTCAATCGTAGCCCAGACTCCCGCTCGCCGGCGGCAATCGTGCGAGGCGCCATTGCCTCGAAGCCTATGGGAAATCGCGATCATCGTACGTTTGCCCGCAATGTCGCGTCAAGGTACCATGCGTCAGACAGCATGGACGTGCAGTCATTCACGGTAGCCAAACCAACCCGGAAGCCGCATGCCATCCAGATCCCAACCCAGCGCCGCAAGCCAACTCGCCCACATCGACGGCGGGCTGGTTGTCTCGTGCCAGGCGCCGCCCGGCAGCCCACTGCGATCGCCAGCCATCATGACCGCAATGGCACTCGCCGCCGAGGCTGGCGGCGCGGCCGGAATCCGCGCCAATGGCCCAGACGACATCGCGGCGATCATGAACGCCGTCGCATTGCCGGTGATCGGGTTGAACAAGGTCGATTACCCTGGCTCACCGGTCTACATCACGCCGACGATCGCCGATATCGACCCGCTCCTTGCCGCCGGGTGCCGGCTCATCGCCCTCGATGCGACCGACCGCCCCCGGCCGGACGGGGTTTCGCTGCGATCCCTTGTCGACCACATCCACGCGGCGGGCGGACTCGCGCTGGGTGATATCGCCACTGCGGAGGACATCGACCAGGCACTGGCGGCCGGCGTCGACGCGATCGGGACCACACTCAGCGGATATACCGTAGCTACGTCCGTGCCGGCCGATCCGGATCTCGCGCTGGTCGCCGAGCTCGCGGGCCGTTCGCCGGTACCGGTCTACGCCGAGGGGCGATACGCAACCCCGGTGAAGGCCGCGCGCGCCCGGGAACACGGCGCCAGCTTCGTCGTGATCGGCGGCGCCATCACCGACCCTGTCGCACTTACCCGCCGATTTGCGGCATCAATGCCGGAGTCCGAATGAGCACTGCCACCGATCGCTATCTCTCCGCCGTGCAAGCCGGCCTGGACGATATTGCAGCCACGATGGAGACGGTGACCGTGGCTGCGGAACGGCTTGCCGCGTGCATCGTCGCCGACGGCATCGTGCACCTGTTCGGCAGCGGGCACTCCGCCATGCTCGCCCAGGAGCTCTTCCATCGCGCCGGCGGTCTGGTGCCGTTCAACGCGATGCTGGACATCAACCTGTCGATCTTCGGAACCGCCCATGCCACTCGCCTGGAACGACTGGAAGGGTATGCGCCGGCGATCCTGACCAATCACAACCTGGTTCCCGGCGATGCGCTGATCGTCATCAGCACGTCCGGCATCAACCCGGTGCCGATCGAGCTGGCCATAGAGGCGCGCGACCGCGGTGCCTGTGTCATCGGCGTAACATCGGTGACGGCATATCGCGATGCTCTCTCACGGCACTCCAGCGGCATGAAGCTCGTCGATGTCGTCGATCTCGTGCTCAATACGCAGGTACCGGAAGGGGATGCCGCGGTGCCGATCGGCACGGCGCGGGTCGGCGCGCTGTCGACGGTGCTCGGCGGGACGTTGCTGAACCTGCTGGTGGTCGAGACCGCGCGGCTCCTCGACGAGCAGGGGCACCCGATTCCGGCATTCGTCAGCCAGAACGTTCCAGGCGGCGACGAGCACAACGCAGCGTTGATCGAGCGCTACGCGCATCGCCTGCCGCTGATGAAGCCATGACCGGGGCCGTCGTGCTGGCCGGCGTCGACGGCGGCCAGACCTCCACCAGGGCCATACTCACCACCATTGCCGGCAACGTGCTCGGCGAGGGCGACGGTCCCGCCTGCGATCACCTCAACATGCCTGGGGGGCTGGATCGCAACCGAACCGCGATCCAGACCGCGTTGCGCGCCGCGGCCGATGCCGCCAGCGTCTCGCTGGCAGGGGTGGCGGCCGTCGGGCTGGGGCTCACCAGCGCCCAGCGAGAGCTCGATCCCGGTCCTCGCATCCGTGCCATCGTGCACGAAATCGCCCGGCCGAAGACCATTTGGGTGGATACCGATTTCGTGTCCAACCTCGCCGGGGCGTCGGGCGGGAGACCGGGCATCGTCGTCATCGCCGGCGGCGGATCGATCGGGTATGGCGTCGATGCGGGCGGACGCGAGGCGATCGCGGGTGGTCTTGGCTACCTGATGGGAGACGAGGGCAGCGGCTGGTTTCTCGGCATCGAGGCCCTGCAGGCGGCGTCTCGGGCAGCCGACAAGCGCGGGCCGGACACGTCCCTGCTGGCGATCGCGATGCGCCACTACGGCCTGAAGAATATCCGGCACATCCTGCGGATCATCTATCGAGACGACTTCGAACGGGGCGAGGTCTCGGCCCTTGCCCCGCTCGTCATCAACGCCGCTCGATCCGGGGATGCCGTGGCGGCATCGATCGTCGAACGCGCAGTCGATGGGCTTGCCCGAATCGCGCTCGGCGTGACGTACCAGCTCCACCAGCCGGGCGACCAGATCAGCATCTATCCCACCGGGGGCATTTTCTCGGCGCGCGATCGGATCCTGACGCCGTTCACGGAACAGGTCACCCGGGCGTGGCCGACCGCTGCCGTGCGGACGCCGGCATTCCCGCCGGCTGCAGGCGCATTGATCCGCGCCGCGATCGCTCACGGGATTCCGGTGGATGACGCCTTCCTCGACCGGCTCGCGGCGACACTTCCGGCGCAACCGTGATTCGTCCAATTACCGCGCTGGTGTGGTACCATCTGCCCTTGTGTGCCGCTGGGGCACGCAATCGCAAGCGCCGATCCACCGTCACGTGGCATCGATGATCGCGATTCCGTCTTTCCGGAAGTAGGAGTTTCGCTCATGGCTGATGAGCTGATTCTGATGGCCGAGCCACGCACAGTCCACGGGAAGCAGGTCAAGCGCCTCCGGCGCGAAGGTCTCGTCCCGGGTGTGGTGTACGGTCCGGTCGTCGAGAACACGATTTCGGTGTCGGTCGAGCGCCGCGTCTTCGACAAGTTCTACATGCAGCATGGCCATTCGACCATCTTCAAGCTGCAGTGGGACGGCGGCGAGGAAACCGTGCTGATCCGCGAGGTACAGCTCGAGCCGGTCCGCAAGGACCCGCTGCACATTGACTTTTTCGCGCCGAACCTGCGGGTCAAGCTCCGCACCACGGTGCCGCTGGCGCTCCACAACCACAACGAGAACATGGAAGGTGTGCTCAACACCATCCTGACCGAGATCGAGGTCGAGGCGCTGCCGATGGACCTGCCGCACCAGCTCGACGTCGACATCGAGCAGCTCGTCTCGGTGGGCGACCACGTGCGTGTTGAGGACATCACCGCTCCGAACGGTGTGGAAATCATCACCAGCTCCGACGAGACCATCGCGACCGTCGTCGCCGAGGCAGTCGAGGAAGAGCCAGAGGTCGAGGAAGCGGCTGAGGGCGAAGAAGCTGCCGAGGGTGCCGAGGAAGCTGCCGAGGGTGAAGAAGCCCCGTCCGAGGACGAATAGCCTCGCACCAACATCACAACGCGACAGAAGCAGCATGGCCGGGGCGGAATCGCCCCGGCCATGCTGCTTCTTCGGCATTGAAGCGCGTTGCATGGGGGTTGCCACGCATGCGGCAGTGGTCGTAGGGGCAGGCCTGCAGGGCGGCATTCACCCAGAAGCACATCTCGCACGAGATTCTGGCAACCAGCGGACCCAGCCGTCCGTCGATGCGCTACCTGCGACAGGCAGTCGCCCACCGTGGCGAATCCGCCACTCCCGACATCGTCCACCGCCGAATCGCCCGCTACGAGGTGATCGTCGCGGCCGCGAGCTCCTCCCGCACGGCACCGGCGAACAGCCGGATCGTCCGGTGAATCCGCTCCTGCTCGACCCCGGCGGCGTAGACGTTGGCCAGCATCAGGTCTATCCCGAGGAGGTCGTGCTCGGTGCGAATCATCCGCGCCACTTCTTCGGGGCCGCCAGCGATCATCACGCCGGTCTCGATCATCTCCTCCGCCTTCGACCTGGCGTCGGCTCGGCGGTCCGCGCGACTGCCCTCCCCGGCCTCGCCGGACACCGCCTCGTTCAGACGCACCAGGTCGTCGACGATCTCGCTCATGGCCCGCTCTGTGCTCTCCGCGATGTACATGTGCCGCATGAGCGCCAGCGAGCCGACCGGCCGGATCGGCAGCGATGCCTGCATGTCCGGCGTCATCCCTGCCCACCCGGCGCGCCAGGCGGTGACCGCGCCGACCAGATCCTTCGACGGCTTGAAGCCAACGGCGAGACCGTAGCCACGAGAACCCATCCAGTGAGCGGCCACCGGTTCGGTGCCCGCGAACCAGAGCGGCGGGTGCGGCTCCTGCTGCGGGAGCGGCCAGATCGCAACATCCTTCAATGTCAGGCCATCGCCGTCGAGACTCACCCGCCCGCCTGACCACAACGCCTGCACGATGGCAATTCGCTGCTGGAACAGGCGGATACGCTGCTCGGGACTCACCCCGAGCGCGATCAGCTCCTCGACCCGGTGTCCCAGCCCGAAGCCGACCTCCAGGCGCCCACCACCGAGGAGGTCGACCATGGCAACCTCCTCCGCCAGTTGCACCGGCTGGCGAATTGGCAGCGTGTAACCCAGCATCCCCAGGCGCATCGCCGATGCTCGCTGTGTAGCCGCCGCGACCCAGGCCGTGGCCGAGGGGGTGACGTGATGGGTGAGGAAGTGCCGCTCGGCGACGAACGCGACGTCTATCCCGCACTGGTCCGCCAGGGCCAGGTCGTCGAGCCGGCGCGCATACATCGTGGCGGTATCTATTTCGAGGATCGGGTCGACCTGCAGGATGTCGAAGAGCCCAAGGTGGATGCCGCCCGGTGTCGATGTCTGGTCGTATTCGCGCTGCTTGGTCACGGTCACAATGCTCCAGGGTCGTGGCGCCGCCCGTACGGGCAGCGTCGACAGATGCGTTCCGGTTTCCTGACGAGGAAGAGTATGCCGGAGTCCGTGCCCAGATCGCCAATGCGTGAAGCACGAGCAAACAAAAAGACCGGCCCCGTGGGGCCGGTCTTTTTGTTCCGGGCGTCCCGGCGTCAGCGTGCGCTAGGCACGACCCTCCGCCGTGACGCCCTTCGTTTCGTGACTACTCATGGGCATCACCTCCTTCACCCTGTGTGGTATCGGAGTACTGCGTCCCGATCAACCATGCGTTGACCGTACATTCAAGCTATCACGGTCCGCCAGCAACGTCAACTGGCAAACGTCGCGGGTGTCGATCTGACGGACCCTGCCACCGGCTCCGGCCAGCGGTAACGATCCGGCATGCGATTCGCCACCGACGGGATTTGCCGCCGCACGCGCTCCAGGTGCCCGAGATCGAGCGTCGCGGCGATAACCGTCGGCGCGTCCGACGCCTGTGCGATCACCACCCCCCAGGGATCGACAATCATCGACCGCCCGTAGCACCACTGCCCCGGCGGGTGCTGCCCGACCTGCCCGGCGGCAACCATGAAAACCTGGTTCTCGATCGCCCTGGCGCGAATCAGCGGCTCCCAGTGGTCACGCCCGGTCGCCAGCGTAAACGCCGCCGGCAGCATGATGACATCTGCGCCCTGCAGGGCAAGGATGCGGAACAGTTCCGGGAAGCGCAGGTCGTAGCAGGTGGCCAGCCCCACCGTGACGCCATCGACATCGACGGTGACGATCTCCTCGCCAGGTGCGATGGTGTTGGATTCGCGGTAGCTGACATCCTCGTCCAGATCGACATCGAACATGTGAATCTTGCGGTAGGTCGCGACGATCTCGCCGGACGGATCGAGCACAACCGAGGTGTTGTGAAGCCGGTTCGCCCCGTCGACAGCCTCGTACATGCTGCCGGCATGCAGGTAGATGCCAAGCTCGCGCGCCAACGCGCCGAGCCGGCTCGTCAACGGGCCGGGGATCGGCTCGGCCGCCGCCACGTTGCCATGCTCGGGGCCAAGATACGTCCAGACCTCCGGCAGGGTTACGAGCCGGGCACCGCCGGCGGCTGCCCGCTCGATGCCGGCGATCGCGGCCTCGGTATTGGCATCCTTGTTGTCGCGGGAATTCATCTGGACGATGGCTACCTGTAGCTGGCTGGACATGGCGCTGATCCGTTTCACTGGTGGCGATCCCGGCAATGCGCCGATCATAGCAGACACCCAGCGCCAGGAACTGCCCGTCCATGCTGTGTGCCTGTGTCCTATGCTGACTACACGCCGAACGGCTCGACTGCGAGACCGAGGGAGGGTAGGACGTGGACGTTTTCTGGGTCAGCGTGGGCGCGATGTTCGGCGCCAACGCCCGTTTTCTCGTCAGCCAGGTGATGGCCGACCGCGTCGGCAGCGACTTCCCCTACGGGACGCTGCTGGTCAACATCACCGGGTCGCTGGCGATCGGCGTGATACTGACACTGCTCACCGAGCAGTTCCTCGCCGCGCCACACTGGCGGCTCCTGCTCGTTGTCGGCTTCCTCGGCAGCTACACCACCTTCAGCAGCTATACCTACGAGGCGCTGGGTCTGGTCGAGCGCGGGGAGTGGACCCCCGCCCTGGCCTACGCACTGGGCAGCAACATCGTCGGGCTTGTCGCCTGCTATGCCGGCATCGCGCTGGCCCGGCTGACGGAGGGGTAGAGGCATGACCACGAGCGAACTGAATGGCCACGGCGTGCGAGTGCGCGTCTACTTCGGAGAACGCGATCGACACGCCGGCAAACCGCTGGCGAGCGCGCTGCTGCAGCTCCTGCGCGCCGAGCATGCATCGGGGGCGACGATTACCCGCGGTGTCGCCGGTTTCGGAGCCCACAGCACCATCCATCGCGCGTCGATCGTCGATATCTCGCCCGACCTGCCGCTGGTGCTGGAGTGGGTCGACAGCGAGGCGCGAATCGAGCAGTTGCTGCCCGCGATCGAACAGATGCTGCAGGGTGGCATGATCACCATCGATCCGGTGCGGGTCATCCGCTACCAGCCGCATGTGGACCGGGAATGATGCGGAATTCGGGGTGTTGATTCGCGGATCGCCATTCGCCGTCAGGCTGGGAATGCGCCAACACGGCGAAGGCGACAACGCCCCCGTCCGTGAATCAATTGATCCCGT
>JAUIGA010000079.1 GCA_030430125.1 Chloroflexia bacterium
GTGGACGTGATCGCGGTTGCCGTGGCAGGTGAGACAGGTCTCGAATCGTTCCTGTCTTCGGAGATTGCCGAGTCGATCGATGCGACTGGCCTGAAGCGATACGCCGGCGACCGGTTGTTCTCTGGCGAGGCCGGAACCTCGCTGGAATGGCCGTTGCCGGATTCGTTCCGCGCCAGCGTGTTGATGCTGGCGGGCTGCGGTGCTGGTGCTGAATCGGACAGGCTGCGCACCGTGTTCGGGTCGGTGGCGCGGAAGGCGAGGAATATCGGTGCTGGCGGGATTGGCGTATTCGCGGACGGTCTGGAGCCCCACCTGGCCGGCGCGGCCGTCGAAGGCGCGCTGCTGGGCGGCTGGGTGTTTCGTCGTCGCCTCGGCACGCTCAGGAGCGAAGACGTCGCCCCGGCGGCAACGGTCTCTGTGCTGGCGTCGAGCGAGCTGGGAGTCGACGTCGAGAAGGCGATTCAACGCAGTGTGGTACGTGCCAAGGCGACCATCAGTGCGCGGGAGCTTGTCTCCGAGCCGGCAAACGTCATCAACCCACGGAGTTTCGCCGAGGAAGCCGAGCGGGTCGCGGCGGCCAGCGGGCTCGACATCACGATCCTGGCGCCAGACGACCTCGAGCGTCTTGGAGCCGGGGCGCTGCTCGGAGTCGGGCAGGGAAGCGCCGTGCCGCCGTGCATGATCCATCTCGTCTACCGCCCCGATGGTGAGCCAGAGGGCGAGCCGATCGGGCTGGTCGGCAAGTGCATCACCTTCGACACCGGCGGCTACACCATCAAGACGTCGAGCGGTATGCTCACGATGAAGGGTGACATGGGCGGGGGCGCCGCCGTGCTGGCCGCGATGGCCGCGCTCCGCGATCTCGGGTGCCGCCGTGAGGTTCATGGGGTCATCTGCGCGGCGGAGAACATGATCTCCGGCAATGCCATTCGCCCGGGCGACGTGCTCACGGCGATGAACGGCATCACCATTGAGATCATCTCCACCGATGCCGAGGGTCGACTGGTGCTCGCTGACGGGTTGGTCTATACCGCTCGACAGGGTGTCTCGGAGATGATCGATCTCGCCACGCTCACCGGCGGCGCGAGCGTCGCGCTGGGCGGGGCTACGGCACTGTTCGGCAGCGACGATGCGTTCGCCGATCGGGTGCTTGGCGCGGCGGAAGCGTCGGGGGAGCGGACCTGGCGGTTGCCGATCTACGACGATTTCAGCCGCCGACTTCGGGGCGACGTGGCCGACCTGAAGAACTCGGGCGGCCGCAACGGGTCGGCGATCATCGCGGCTCGATTCCTCCAATACTTCACTGAGAATGTCCCGTGGGTGCATCTCGATATTGCCGGTTCGTCCTGGGCGGACGAGACGCGCGGCGAGCATGCGAAAGGGCCGACCGGCACAGGAGTCCGGACCTTGCTCGCCTATCTTGCGCCGTAGATCGCCGGAACGGCTTGTGAATCGCGACCTGCTGGTCGATAGTGCCTCAAGACGTTTGCACGGAATCACGATTGGCACGTGTGCCAGAAAGAGGAGGTGACATGCAGGGAACATCGAGAATCTCGAGTGCCAACGGGGTGCCCGAATACGGCCTGTTCATCAATGGCGAGTGGGTGGCCGCCTCGACTGGTGCGTCGACGGAGAACCGCAATCCCGCTCGTCCGGACGATGTGCTCGGCACGTTCGCGGCGGCCGGGGCGGAGGATGCGACTCGCGCGATCGACGCAGCAGTGGCGGCGCGGTCGGCGTGGGCGCGGACTTCTCCCATCGAGCGGGCCAACATCCTCTACCGCGCGTCCGAGATACTGGCGTCTCGAGCCGAAGAAATCGGTCGGGAGCTGACGCGGGAAGAAGGCAAGACACTGGCCGAGGGTATCGGCGAGACAAAGCGCGCGGTGGCGATCCTCCGGTACTATGCCGGCGAGGCGCAGCAGCCGGACGGCGAGCACTATCCATCGGCGAACCCGCATACCCTGCTCTACACCACGCGCGAGCCGATCGGAGTTGTGGGGCTCATCACCCCGTGGAACTTCCCGATTGCCATTCCGGCATGGAAGATGGCACCGGCTCTTGCGTTCGGCAACACGGTCGTGTTCAAACCCGCGACCCTGACCCCGCTCTGCGCCGTGCGCCTGGTCGAAGCGCTCGATGAGGCGGGCTTGCCACCAGGCGTCGTCAACCTCGTCACCGGCGGAGGCGGCGATGTTGGCGACGCGATCGTCAATGACGAGCGGGTCGATGCGATTTCGTTTACCGGATCGAATGCGGTTGGCAATCGCATCAAACAGGCGGCCGGCGCCCGCGGAACGAAGGTTCAGTTGGAGATGGGCGGCAAGAATCCCGCCATCGTGATGGCGGACGCCGACCTCGATCACGCTGTGGCGCAGGTGATCGCCGGGGCCATGAACAGCACGGGTCAGAAGTGCACGGCAACCAGCCGGGCGATCGTTGACCGGACCCTGCTGGGCGAGGTGACAGATCGCATCCTGACGCGCGCCGCGGCGCTCAATGTTGGCGATCCGCAGGCGGACGGGGTCAACATCGGACCGCTTGTGTCGGCCGAGGCGGCGGACCGAGTCCTGCGGGACATTGGCAAAGGGGCGGAATCCGCCACCCTTGCCCAGGGGGGCGGTCGACCGGATGGGTCCGGTGACGGTCACTTCGTGGCGCCGACGGTGTTCACGGATGTCGACCCGTCGTCGTTCCTCGGACAAGAGGAACTGTTCGGCCCAGTGCTCGGCGTGATTCCCGTCGATGGTCTGGATGAGGCGGTCGCGGTCGCGAACCAGGTGCGGTTCGGGCTGTCGGCGTCCATCTTTACCCGCGACATCGGCAAGGCGCTGGCCTTCGTGCGGGAGGTCCAGGCTGGCATCGTGCATGTCAACTCGGAAACCGCGGGCGCGGAGCCCCAGGTCCCGTTCGGCGGGTACAAGGGGTCGAGCTCGTACTCGCGGGAGCAGGGCAAGGCCGCGCGGGAGTTCTTCACACAGGTGAAGACGGTGTACTTCGATCCGCCGCCGGCTTAGGCCAGCATTCGATCGGACAGCAGGTATTCAAACGGGAGGATCGGTTCTAATGGCGGCAACACGAACAGCATCGGCGACGTGGAATGGGGATTTGTTCTCCGGCAACGGAACGGTATCTGCAGACAGCAGTGGTGTGTTCACTGACCAGGCAGTGACGTGGGTGGCCCGGACCGAGGATCCTGGTGGCAAGACAAGCCCCGAGGAGCTCGTCGCCGCGGCGCACGCATCGTGCTATGCCATGGCGCTGTCGAATACAATGGCGGAAGCTGGGCACGCGCCGGAGCGCCTGAATGTAACCGCCGCCGTGACATTCGTCCCCGGTACCGGGGTAACGAAATCCGCCCTGACGGTGGTCGGGACGGTTTCGGGACTCACCGAGGAGAGGTTCGATGAGCTCGCCAATGTGGGCGTGCAGGGGTGCCCGATCTCGAACCTGATTCGCGGAAACGCTGAAATCACGCTTGACGCGACGCTGAAATCGTAGCAATCATCGCCCAATCACAACACTTCCCGATATTGTTCGCGCGTATCGCTGCATCGCAGGACGAAATCCAACCGCTTGGCTTTCGTTCAGGATCGGTGGTGACTTTGTCGCGTTCCATCTCGGGAATTGACTGAAGAAACCGCGATGTGGTGAGCACCCTGATCAAGGTGCTCACCACACATTGGTGATCGATTCAAAGCGCTCAAATCCAGGCACCTTCCCTCAATGACACGTCCGGCGCCGAGTGATTTGCTCCAGATCGATCCGCCACTCTCTTGCGGCAAAAGAACTGGCATAATTGCTTTACGTGAAGATGGTGGTTGCCGCCTGCCCGACTCAGCGTGAATTGCGTCAGGGATGGATACCCGACCGCGCTCAGGGAACCCGATATCCGAGATCAAACCGCATGCCCCGTGGATCGCACACGCAGGCGGCTCTGGCAGCCTGCCGGTCTTTCTGACCTCCTTCGTTGGACGAGAAGACGAGGTCGCTTTGGCGATGTCACTTCTTCAGCGACCAGACCTTCGGCTCTTGACCTTGACCGGGCCGGGAGGTACAGGAAAAACCCGCCTCGCCATCGAAATTGCATCGAAAAGCGGCGTGCAGTTCCCTGACGGAGTGCGGTACGTGTCGCTTGCTTCGATCCAGGACCCGTCCATGGTCATGATGGCGGTCGCCGCCGCTCTCGGTCTTCATGAGCTCGACAGCGCCAGCATCGACGATCTCGTCGTGTCCTCACTGCGAACGTCCAACGTATTGCTGGTGCTGGACAATTTCGAGCATGTCATAGACGCCGCGCCAGGCACGACGAGCCTGCTGTCTCGATGCCCTCAGCTCAAGGTCATGGTGACCAGCCGTAGCCTGCTTCGGGTGGAAGGCGAACACGCTCTTCCGGTGCCGCCGCTGGAACTCCCCAGGTCGAAAGCAGCGATGACCCATGATGACTGGCTTCGTGTCCCGGTCATCGCATTGTTCATCGAGCGAGCAGAGGCCGTCGATCCATCGCTCGACTGGAATCCGAGCGACATTTTGCGCCTCGTCGAGATATGCGATCGTCTGGATGGACTGCCGCTCGCCATCGAGTTGGCCGCAACTCGGGTGCGCCACTTTACACTGGACGAAATCAACGATCGGCTGAACGATGTGTTGCCGATGCTGATCGACGGATCTCGGGACCATCCGAGCCGGCTGCAGACGATGCGGAACGCGATAGCCTGGAGCTATGATCTGCTCTCCCCGGAAGACCAGGAAACGCTGCGACACGCATCGGTTTTCCGTGGTGGATTCACGTTGGAAGCCATCGCGGAAGTGTCACGTAATCTGGATGAACAGTCTTTGACGTCAGAATCAGCAAACGCGGACCATCGCACGCGCAATCCAGGCTACCTGACCTCGCTCGAGCATCGTCTCTCCAGATTGATCGATGCCAGCTTGCTGCTCCGGGAATCGGGGCCAATCGCGGAAACGACGCGCTTCCGCATGCTTGAGACTATTCGGGAATTTGCGTGGGAACAACTCGAACAATTCGGTGAACAGCAACCCGTGCGGCGTGCCCATGCAGCGTACTTTACGACGTACGCCGTCAGGCATGAATTTGCTGAGCTGATGCCGGAACACGTTCAATCAATGGATCAGCTCGTCGCTGAGCAAGACAACCTGCGATCCGCGTTGACGTCGCTGATGGAGTCATCGGATCGACGTCTTTTCGGGAGGCTCGTGGCAGCGCTTGGACGTTTCTGGCTGGTTCAGTCCAACTACCAGGAAGCCAGGACCTGGTCCGAGCGCGCGTTGGCGAGTCAACCAGGCCCTGCCTCGGCCGACTCGGCAAAGATCCTGGTATCACTCGGCATGTCCGAGATCTTCCGGGAGGAAAACGACGCCGCCGAGGCGCATTTGGCTCAAGGGCTGCTGGCTTGCCGGGAACTTGGCGAAGCACACAGCGCCGCGCTCGCGCTCATCGGGCTTGCCGGTCTGGCCATCGCGCGCGGAAACGGCGAACGAAGCACGGAACTGTTGAGGGAATCGCTGGAAGCTGTCACCGGCATAACAGATGCGCGGTTGGCCGGGATCATGTCGGGTTGGGTGTCGATCAACCTCGCCGTGGTGGCGCGGGCAACGGGGAACCTCGAAGCGGCGGAACAACACATCGAGGATGCGCTGAGCCGGTTCAAGGTGGCGCAGTTCAAGGTCGGAACGATGATGGCGTTGGGCGACCTGGGGGATTTGGCTCGGGACCGAGGCGATTGGACGCAGGCACTCTCGTTGTACAAGAATGCGCTGGTCGCAGGCAGGACCGATCAAGCCAGGCGCACCGTGATTGAAATCGTCGAATCAGTCGGCATCGTCGCGGCTCATTCCGGTCAATTTGAACGCAGCGCAATGTTGCTCGGCGCAGCCGAGGGCTTGCGCGAGCGAATCGGGTTGCGTTATCGACAGCCCAGAAACCTCCCGGCTCTGGAACACGCAATTGAAACGACCCGAACTGGACATCCCGCCGAAACGTTCGCGAGTGTATGGGATTCCGGCCGGAACCTGTCGGTAGGTCAGGCAATCACCGAGGTACTCGATCTCCGCGACACAACCGCGCGCCCGCGTCAATTCTCATTGACCGCCAGGGAAACCGAGATCCTTCGGCTTTTGGCAACCGGGATGACAGACCCGGAAATCGCCGAGGCACTGTACATCAGTGCGCGCACGGTCGAGCATCACGTGGCCAGCGTATACCGCAAGCTCGGCGTGCGGAATCGGAGCGCGGCGACGTCAAGGGCGATTGCCGCCGGGTTGGTGGCAGCCGGCGGGTCCACATAGCTCGCATTCGTTGCATTTCATCGAAACCTGAAGAGGTCCGGTCCGGCTCCAGACGCCAGGCTCGTGGGAACCTGCGGACTCGCGCGGTCATCCCCACGCGCGAATCGTAATTGCCATCATGCGAACTGGGTAGTTGTACGGATCGCGTCGCACTCCGATTCACCGTACTGTGGTTGAGAACCCGACGTGGTTCTCTGTTCGCCCTGTGAGGGCTACACGTACAGATAGCATGCACCCATGAACGGTTTCCCGCCGATCCGTCGCTGGATCGGGATGATCCTGGTGTTGATGCTGGTGGTCATGCCCCTCAGCGCCATGCCTGCCCTCGCCCAGGATGCGCCCTTCGACTCCGATGGGTACCTGATCGCCGAAAGTGTGTCGACGCTTGCCCAACTCTCGCCAACGCGGACCAGCTCGGCAGCGATGGCGACGGGATCGGCGATACCTGCGACGACACCCCTTTCCCGGTGGTTGACAGCGACGTCAACCGCGATTGCTGCTGGATTGGTGGCGGCCGGTGGACCCTGATAGTTCGCAATCCTCGCGCTTCCATGGTCCATGAACACATCCAGCGCATGCCTGTTGCGAGTCTCACAGGCACCTCCCACCCGGGAGGTTTTTTTGCGTATGGGTACCTGGCGCATTGCCAATTGGGTACATGTACGGATCGCGTCGACAGGCATCTCAATCTACCGTGATGTGGGACCTCCCAAGGAATCTCCTGTCCTCGCAAGGAGTCGATGATGGACCTGAACCGGTTCGACGCAATCACGAAGCCTTTTGGAAATCGTTCGCTGTCTCGCCGCCGGGCGCTTGTACACGGTACTGCGGCGATCGCGGCAGGTGCGCTGGCTGGCGTTGGCCGACCGGCCCATGCCCGGGAAGCAACACCTACCTCGTTGACCTGGCATCCGTTGACCGGGGTCTGGATGGTGCTTTCATCCGTGGCTTCCCCTGCCATTTTTGGCGCGGATGGTTCGGTGGTGCTGGCCTTCGCCGCCAGCCCCAGGCAGGCAGGGGCGCAGGGTGTGGAGCTCGCCAGCCCGGCCCTCGGGACCTGGACACCCACGGGCGAGCGGAGCGGCCGCTTCACGGTCGTCCAGGTGCTCTCCGACGCGGACGGTGCCTACCGCGGCACCGTGACCATCGATGGCGGCCGGCCGATGGTGAGCGAGGACGGCCAAACCTTCACTGACGATCGGTCCGATTTGACGGTGACGGTTCGTGACGCGGCGAACGCCGTGGTGGCGACCATCCCACCCGATGGGGACCTGCCGCCCCTCACGGCGACTCGCATCGGCGAAGGTTCGCCCGGTTTCCCGAACGGGACGCCGGAACGGGGCACGCCGGTTTCGTAGCGACGACGACCAGGGATACAGGCAACCTTGCCGTTCGGACCGTGCCACTGAGGGGTGTTTCCAATGCAAATGAGGTCCGTTGACTTCGCACGGACACGCCGATGCAACACGGCCGGCTCGACGATCGCAACGTCACAAGGTGGGCTGACTCCATGGGAAAGAAGGCGTTCATGCCGGCACTACTGTTTCGCTACAGGGTTGCGGATTTCCCGACCTGGAGAGCGACCTTCGACGAGCAGGGGGCCTCGCGCTGGTCGAACGGGTGCCGGGGTGGGCAGGTCTATCGCAATTGCCATGAGCCAAATGAGCTCCTGATCCTCCTCGAATGGGATGGTCTCGTCCGCGCAAGGCTCTATTCGCAATCTGACGACCTGCTGGAGTCGATGAAGGAAGCGGGAGTGAGCGACAGGCCGGACATATGGCTCCTCGAGCACACGGACGACATTGCACGTTGAGGGTTCGCCACCTGGCGCAACCCGGTCGCCAGCGTTGGGAGAGCAAGCGATGAACACAAAGATGCCTATGCCGACCACGCCGGTCACGATGATCCGGCTGCCGAACCCGATCGATGCAACCAGCCCGCCACACCTTGTGATGATCTTGGTGGTGCCGGAAGGCGCCTCGGTGATTCTGCCTGGGGACCGTCCCCACACCGTCGAGGATCTCGACGAGGAGCCAACCTGGGAGGACGCTGAATGCCTCTGAACACTGTACCTCTGGCAAAGAGCGGCCACGTCATCGCCGCTGTGGCGCGCATGCCTGCATTCGGTGGTGGCGCAACTCTCCTACCGAGCCGGTTCTCGGACCTGGTGTATTCGCCACGACACCGATGCCCGCTTCTTTGGCAGGGCCGCAGGTATCGTGGTCCTCCCCACCCGGACGCATCGTGTATCACCACATCGAATGCCCAATTCGGACTGACGAATACATCGCAAGGAGGAACCCGTGGCCACCATCACCAAGAGCGATCGGCTGCACGAGCATCGAGCGAAAGGCGAAGGGCGGCACCTGCGCGTGTTGGCTGACATCGTCGACATCAAGTTGACCGGCGCGGAGACCAATGGAGCATATGCGCTGGTAGAAACCAGCACCCCACCATCCGGCGGCGCGTCGATGCTGCACACACACCCGCCCCAGGAGACCTTCATCATTCTGGAAGGCACCTACGAGTTCAAGGGGCTTGGCCCGGATGGCCCATACACCATCCGCGCCGGGTCCGGTGACGTGGTCCATATTGCCGCTGGGGCGCCGCACAGCTATCAGAACGTCGGCGACGCACCGGGTCGCAGCCTGCTGTTGTTCGAGCCGCCGGGTCGGATGCTCGAGTTCTTTGAGGAGCTTCACCAGGCGGTCACCAATCCCGATCCGCTGACCGCACCGCCGGAGGACTTGCCGAACCTCAAACGCACCCTTGCCATCTTCGATCAGTACGACGTGTTCGTCCTCCCGCCTGCTGGTGGGCAGCCGGGGAACGACGCGATCGGCCAGGCATGATGACGCATGAATGAACGTGGGGCACATCTCTGGTTCGGGATCGGCGCTGACCCGTTCCCCTGCAGGAGAAGGTGCCCCGCGATCCTCGACCTGCAGCAGCAACGATCGCACTTTCCGAGCCTGTTCCGAGTCAGCTGTGCGTCGAATATCCTGATGGCGGCCCATCTCGGCCTACGCGGTAGCAAGCTGTCGTTGCATCACTGGAGGCATCAAATCCTCCCGCGTCGGAGCACCCGTGGTGCCGTCTACACGCCGCTATGTCGAGCGGTGGTTCTCGTCTCTTGAGGGGGATGCGCCATGGAACTGACTCTCCCGGTGGTTGCCGGTGCGACATCGACCATCATTTTTGGTCTCAGCGCGCTGCCAATGCTTAGGAAGGCATATCAGACGAGAGACTTGCGTTCATATAGCCTCGGTAACATCGTGCTGAGCAACACCGGCAACGCGATTCATTCCGTCTATGTCTTCCACTTGCCACCCGGTCCCATCTGGTTGCTGCACTCGTTCTACCTGGTTGCGAGTGGGCTCATGCTCGCCTGGTATCTCCGGTACGAGTGGCGGCCAGGTGTCACCCGCTGGCGTTCGCCCCGCCGGTCTGCCCTGATCGCGTCGATGACCACTCGCGTTTCCTGTTTGCAGGCAGGGGTATCGGGGTCGCGCAACCACAAGTGATGAAAGCGAGGGTGGATATGTACCAGGGAATTGGTCATCAGGCCCGTCTGACGTCGCAACCTCGTGGCAGGATTCACATAATCGGAGCAGGCCCGGTTGGATTGTTGTTTGCCGCCTTGCTTCAGGCCCCAGACGGACCCCCTGTGCGCCTGTATGAACGGCGCACAGAGTACACGCGAACCCGAATGGTGCGCCTGGCAACGTATCTGGTTGCGGAAACGATAGAGGACTATCACTCGGACAATGTTGATGAGGAGGGTGTCGTAGCCATTTTCGAGAGAGAAGAGGTCGAAGCGGCGCTGGCGTACCGCCAATCGATATCGCCCGCGCTCATTGGGTTGCTCCAACAATGGACTCTCGGGTTTTGCCCGCTGAACGCGATCGAGCAAGCACTGAGCTCGTTCCTGGAATCGCATCAGGACAGCAATGTGGAACGGGCCGGGGGCATCGTGACGGCGGAAGCGGCAATGGAGATGCTTGAACCCGGCGACCTGTTGGTTGACTGTTCGGGCAGCCATTCGGTGATGCGGGACTATCTTGTTGCGAACCCAAATGGCGATGTTGATAGCAGGAACACCCAGAGATTCCGGCTTGAGTATGCACTGGTTGTTACATTTCTCTACGGTCAGCAGTACGAATGCAATGAATATTGCAAGTACTACAAGAATGTCGAGAACTCCCGCTTCAAGTTCATTCCCGCAGTTCACCGCACGTACTACGATGGAGCTATCAGCCACGTTACCGGCATTATCACCATCAGTGAAGAAATCTACCAGCAGATGCCATCCAGATTCGATGGTGAGTGGCTGAGGAGCAACTTTCCCGATCTCGCTCGATCCATGGACCGTTTCATTGACAAAGTCAAAGAGGAAACCAATGGCGAGATCCTGGGCGACCTGTCGATAGTACGGATTCCACTTGACCTCTACCGTGCCCGCAACTGGACAAGTCTCCAGTGTCACAGCATGGTTGGCCATCCGCTCGCGAGGAAACCGGCCCTTCTCCTCGGCGACTCAGCCGTCGGATCACCCTACTTCCAGTCAAT
>JAUIGA010000080.1 GCA_030430125.1 Chloroflexia bacterium
AATCTGCACCAGGTTCGGCATCTCCAGCACCGTCCTGATGTCAGCGTATGACTTTCGATCGATGCCGGTGTTGGAGATCACCTGCTGCGAAACCGCTGCATGGGTCGCCGCCCCGGTCGTCGATGGGATCTTTACAGCCATGAACAGCTCCTCGGTATATGGCAGCACCGCACACGGCGATCGCGCCTGGAACTTCCGCCTCGCAACTCGCGTCCTTCCTGACCCTCGTATCTCGGTTGGTGTACTGACGCACTTGGGGAGTGTTCGCAGGCGCCCTTCCGCCTGCCTCGAACTGAAACCACGCGTGTCGACAACCCCGTACTCTCGACGGGCACGCCAAAGCGGGAGGGCATGCGCTACCCCTCCCGGATCACCAGGGCGTTTCCTTGTTCGAGATCTTTCCGCACGCGCTGCCCAGCCCAACCAACGTGACGACGTCGGCGTTCGGTCACGATCCTCGCACGGGCGTCCACCGTGCGAACGCACATTCTATCCCGTGCGGGCATGGGACGTCAAGCGGCCCTTGGTGGACCGCGCTACACGTATGGTTGGCTCGCCGTGTCCTCGCGACACGCCCCGAATGGTACCCGATACCGGTGCTATACTCAAACCCCGCAACCGTCCGCACCGTTCAGGTGTCGCTCGGCACCTGAGTTGTGCTGTGGCGAGCCTCCACGGCCCTGCCCGCGCGGACCAGCAACGGCTCACCGGGAATTGACCGATGGAAGCGCCATGAACGCCCGAACCCTCAAGATATGGATGCGCCCCGGTATCAGGATCAAGCGCTGGATCGGGCTCCTCATGTTGGCCATGGTCCTCACCAGCCTAGCCCTGGCGATGTTTGCGACCTGGATCTATCGCAACTACGATTTCCCGGATTCGCTCGAGGATATCGTCGCGACCCTGACCCTGCAGTTCATCCCCCATCCGTGGCGCGGCATGGTCCTGCTCGCCGGCGCCCTCGTCATTCTCGGGTTCTCCTTCTATCGCCTCAGCACGTCCCTCCTGACGCCGCTGCTCGCGACGGACCCGTCCGCCAGGTCCTTTGCCGAGATCCTCAACGAGCATCGCTTCGGACCCACCGAACCGGAGCTGCACGTGGTCGCGATCGGCGGCGGCACGGGTCTCAGCGCCCTGCTCCGGGGTCTTAAGCTCCACAACATCGATATCACCGCGATCGTCACGGTCGCCGACGACGGTGGCAGCACAGGCAGGATCCGCAACGTCTTCAACATGCCCGCCCCCGGCGATATCCGGAACTGCATGGTTGCCCTCGCCGACGACGAGTCGCTCATGAGCCGTCTCTTCCATTACCGGTTCGACCACGAGGATTCGGAGCTTTCCGGCCACTCCTTCGGGAACCTCTTCATCACCGCCATGACCCAGGTCACCGGCAGCTTCGAACAGGCCGTGATCGAGTCGTCCGACGCACTCAACCTCCGAGGACGAGTCCTTCCGTCAACCCTCGAAAATGTCACGCTCTGCGCCCACATGGAGGATGGCACCACCCTCCGGGGCGAATCCACCATCGCGCACGAAAAACCGGCGATCGAGCGCATCTTCGTCGAGCCGCATGCGCCGGAGGCCTATACCCCGGCACTCGCCGCCATCCTCAAGGCCGACCTCATCATTCTCGGACCGGGCAGTCTCTATACCAGCGTCCTGCCAAACCTGCTCGTCGATGGCGTGCGGGAGGCCATTCGGTGGTCCAGCGCGCCGACCGCCTACGTGTGCAACGTCGCGACCCAGCATGGGGAAACCGACCATTTCGGCTACGAGGATCACGTGCGCGAAGTCATGGCCTATCTCGGCGCCGATCAGCTCGACTACGCGCTCGTCAACGACAACCCCGCGGCCGCCGGCGCCATCCGCGACGAGTGGCAGGTTGAGGCCGTCGTCCACGACGGAGCGGCTACCATCGACGACTCCGTGGAAATCATCGCCAGGGATGTCGTCAACGATGGCAATCCACTGCGGCACGATCCGGTCAAGCTGTCAAACGTCCTGCTCGACATTGCCCGCCGCGCTCGCGCCAACCAAACCCACCCGACACATCCGTCGGCAAATGTCGCCATGGTGCGCCACAATGCCGGGCAGCGGGATCATCGATACACCGCGTAACAGGTCCTGCCATCACGCCCCGGCGTGACCTGTTACGATTCTCACAAGAGACAGTCCATTCAAGTCGGACACACCGTGCGCGCATCTGGCTGTCGTCAATTCGGCACCAGTGCCTGTGCGGCGCTGGTTCGCCGACCAGCAACTTGCAAAGGGGGACGCTCGAACATGGCGTACAAGGTTGGTATCAACGGATTCGGACGTATCGGTCGGCAGGTGTTCAAGGCGATCCAGCAGGGCGGTTTCGATGACCTGATCGATGTCGTCGCCGTCAATGACCTGACCGACAACGACACCCTCGCTCACCTGCTGAAGTACGACTCGAACTACGGCATCACGAACGGCGAGATTACCGCCAGCGACGACGGCATCAACGTTGACGGCAAAGTGATCAAGGTTTTCGAGGAGCGCGACCCAGCGCTCCTTCCGTGGGGGGATCTCGGTGTCGATCTCGTCATCGAATCCACCGGCCGGTTCACCGCCGCCGATCAGGCCCGGGCGCACATCGATGCCGGCGCGAAGAAAGTGATCATCTCCGCACCAGCAAAGGGCGAGGATGTCACCATCGTCCTGGGCGTCAATGACGCGGCGTACGACCCGGACCAGCACAGCATCATCTCCAACGCCTCATGCACCACCAACTGCCTCGCGCCGATTGCCAGGGTCCTCAATGACTGCTTCGGCATCGAGCATGGCATGATGACCACCGTGCACTCCTATACCAACGATCAGGTCATCCTCGATGGGCCGCACAAGGATCTCCGGCGCGCGCGTTCTGCCGCGCAGAACATCATCCCGACAACTACCGGTGCCGCCACGGCCCTGGCCTTGGTGATACCGGAGCTCAAGGACAAGGTCGATGGGTTTTCCCTGCGCGTGCCAACCCCGACTGTCTCCATCGTGGATTTCGTCGTGACGACAACGCGACCGGTAACCCTCGAAGCCGTCAACGATGCCTTCAAATCCGCCAGCGAGAGTGACGAGATGCTCGGGATTCTCGGGTACTCCACCGAATTGCTCGTGTCCAGCGATTACTGCCAGGACTCGCGGTCGTCCATCGTCGATGCCGCGTCGACCATGACCCTGGGCGAGAACATGGTCAAGGCCGTCTCCTGGTATGACAACGAATGGGGCTATTCATGCCGGGTCGCTGACCTGGCCGCGCTTGTCTGCGAGCAGGGGTTCGCCTGACATCGACATCCATTCGTCTCGCAGCCGGTCTTGCATCGGGCCGGCTGCGGCGCCAACGATTGGGAGGAGCCTATGACCAAGCGGTCCATCAGGTCGGCCGACGTAGCCGGCAAGACAGTGTTCGTCCGGGTGGACTTCAACGTCCCCATCGCTGACGGCGTCATCACCGACGACACCAGGATACGCGCAGCCCTGCCCACCATTTCATGGCTGATCGAGCGCAACGCCCGCGTGGTGCTTGCATCCCACCTCGGCCGGCCTGGTGGCAAGGCCAACGACGAGCTGCGCATGGCGCCGGTCGCCGCCCGGCTCGCCGAGCTGCTTGAACGGCCCGTCACGGCGATGGCCTCGATCACCGGCAGCGACGTGACCGATGCGGTCGACGCCATGAACGACGGCGATGTCATCCTCCTCGAGAACCTGCGGTTCGACCCGGGGGAAGAGGCGAACGATCCGGATTTCGCCCGCGAGCTTGCCGATCTCGCCGATATCTACGTCAATGACGCGTTTGGCACCTCGCATCGTGCCCACGCCTCGACCGAAGGCATCGCCAATCACATACCGGCATACCTCGGGTTCCTTATGCAGCGCGAGGTCGAGGCGCTGTCCCGCCTGCTCGAAGCGCCGGAGCACCCGTTCATCGCCATCATCGGCGGCGCCAAGGTGTCGGACAAGATCGGGATTCTCGACCACCTCATCGAACGGGTCGACACGCTCCTCATTGGTGGGGGCATGGCCAATACCTTCCTGCATGCGCAGGGGCACGAGGTCGGCACCTCGCTTATGGAGGAAGATCAGGTCGACACGGCCCGGCGCATCCTCGAACACGCCACCGAGCGCGGGGTCGAGGTCATGCTGCCACTCGACGTCGTCGTCGCCGAAGATGTCGATGCCGGGCGCGGCACGACGGTTTCCATCTCCGAGGTTCCCGCCGGCAGCGCGATCTTCGATATCGGCAGCGAAACGCGACGCGCCTTCTTCCGGGCGATCCTGGAAGCCAAAACGGTCTTCTGGAACGGACCGCTCGGCGTAGCGGAGAAGCCAACCTTTGCTGTCGGCACGCGCCGGGTCGCAGAGGCGGTCGCCATGGCCGACGGGTACACCGTCATTGGCGGTGGCGACTCGATCGCCGCGCTTGAGCAGATCGGCCTGGCCGACCAGATCGACCACGTCTCGACCGGCGGTGGCGCCTCGCTGGAGTTCGTCGAGGGCAGGACACTGCCCGGCATCGCCATGGTGCCCGACGAGGCAGATGCCTCATGACCCTCCGCAGCTCACGCATACCACTGGTCCTCGGCAACTGGAAGATGCACACCGCGCTGGAGGATGCGTGCACGCTGGCTGACGCCACGGCCAGCATCGCCGCCGCGCATCCGGAGATCGAGGTCGGCATCCTGCCCCCGGCATTGTGGCTGGTCTCCATCCACAAGCGGCTCGGGGGTGCCAGCGCCGTCATGCTTGGCGCGCAGGATGTCGCGCCGCAACCATCCGGCGCCTTCACGGGAGACCTCTCGGCCGAGATGCTCGCGCCGTATACCCGATTCATGCTCGCGGGGCATTCCGAGCGACGGCACCTCCACGGCGAGCGTGACGAGCTCGTGCGCGACAAGCTGGACGCGGCCTGGCGCGTCGACCGCGTGCCGGTGTTGGCGGTTGGGGAAACAGGCGAGCAACGAGCCAGCGGGAGGGCAACCGAGGTTGTCGCTCGTCAACTCGAGGTTGCGCTCTCCGGGCGCAGCGCGGCAGAGGTGGAAACCCTGGTCATTGCCTACGAACCGGTTTGGGCCATCGGGACAGGCATCGCCGCCACGCCGCAAGACGCCGCCGAAATGGCAGCCGTGATACGGGCGTGGTTGCGTGCGCTGGGACCGGTGGCCCCGGAACGGGTTCGGATACTCTATGGTGGTAGCGTGACCGCGGCGAATGCCGCTGACATCTTCGCATCTCCCGAGATCGACGGCGCCCTGGTTGGCGGCGCCAGCCTCAAGGCGGAGGAGTTTGCCGGTATCGTCGCCGCTGCCGGCGGTCGGGCCACGTAACGTCGGTGCACCGCGACCGGTCGCGGTCGCGCCACTGTGGTAGAGTGATTGTCGCCATTGTCCAGCGTCATTCAGGAGTACGTCATCAGGTGGATGCAGCGCTCAATATCATCACGATCCTGGTCTCGATCCTGCTGATCATGATGATCATGATTCAGACCAAGGGATCGTCGTTCGGCAGCGGATTCGGTGGCGACGGTGGCTCGATGTACACCACACGCCGCGGATTCGAGCGTACACTCTTCAACGCCACCATCGGCGTGGCGATCGTGTTTGTGCTTCTCGCAATCGTGAGCAGCTTTGCGCTATCGTGATGCACGTTTCCGGATTGAAATCGGGCTGGCCAATGCCTAGAATAAGGTGTGTTCGGCTCACCAGACAGGGAACACGCTTCCGCTCTCGTGAGTCGCGAGAACGGAGACTCGCAACAGCATGGAGGTGCGCCCATGGGGCCGATCGGAGTTCCTGAGCTCAGTATCATTCTCGTCATCATCGTGATCATCTTCGGTGTCGGCAAGCTTCCGGAAATCGGCGGCGCGCTCGGCAAGGGCATCAAGGAGTTCAAGTCCGAATCCGGCGTCGGCGACAAGGACGGTGCCATCGAAGAGGGGTCGAGCGAGAAGGCGTCCACGCTGACGGCCAACGCCTCCGCCAGCCGCTCAGAAGAGGTGTCGCCGCGCGGCGAGCGTCGCGAGGTCCGGGCCGACGAGATTTAGGCACCATCGCACGCATGTCGGCCGACGCCCGGGGAGCGCACGCTCCCCGGGCGTTTCGCGTGTGCCGGCTGCGCCCAGCGCCGAAGCGCACCGGATGTCAGATCGCGGTAGAATCAGACGCGACACTGATTGGGCCAACCCACCCCTCGCCAGCAAAGGCCACGACCGCATGACGTTAGACGATCGTTCACTCCACGCCTCCACCGCCTCCCACACCGATCCCACCGACGACGACGCGACGGATTCCACACACAACAACCCGGCAACCGGCGCACCGGAAACGCAGAGCGATACCCCCCAGACAGCCAGGAAGCGAGCATCCCTCCTCCGCGAGATCGTCGAGACACTGCTGCTGGCGCTGATCATCTTCGTCGCGGTGCGTGCGGTGGTGCTCAACTTCCGCGTTGACGGGCTCAGCATGACCCCCAGCCTGGAAGACAACGAGATGCTGCTCGTCAATCGCAACGCCTACCTCAGCTTCGATACCTGGGCCTTTGTTGACTGGCTACCGTTCGTCGAGCATGACGAACAGAACATCGTGCATCCGTTCGACCCGCCCGAGCGCGGTGACATCATCGTCTTCAACCCGCCCGTGTCGAATGACAGCAAGCCATACATCAAGCGCGTAATCGGGTTGCCCGGAGAGACGGTCGAAGCGCGGGGCGGGCACGTGTACATCGATGGCCATCGCGTGGACGAGCCCTACCTCGAGGGCGAGGAAACCTGGTGCGGCAGCATCCAGGGCGTGAAGCAGGACTGCGAGGCCGTAACCGTCCCCGAAGGATCGGTGTTCGTGCTTGGTGACAACCGCGACAACAGCACAGATTCCCGCGCGTTCGGCATTGTCGATGTCGATCGCATCATCGGGAAGGCCTGGTTCGCCTACTGGCCGTTCGATGCTGTCGGCATCGTTCCGCACTACGACTACCCCGAGCTGAACGAATCGGAATAAAGCGGGCATCCGCTACACGTCCAGTCGGCGTAAAGTATGTATCCGGCCATCCATGCTGTGTACAATGGCGATGCGGAGCCGGTTCCGCAGAGTCTTCGCCCGGCACCAGCAGTCCAGGCTTCCTCCGACCGGTCGACTCTGCACTATGGCACCGAAAGGTACATGCCATGATCGAAACTACGGTGGAAAGTATCCGGGTCAGTCTGGTGACACAGCAGCGCGTCGTCATCCTCAAGGAAGTCGGCGGAGAGCGTCATCTGCCAATCTGGATCGGATCCTACGAGGCCGAAGCCATCGCCATGGAGCTCCAGGGTGTCACCCCAACGCGGCCGCTCCCCTATGACCTCATGCAGAGCATGCTGGGCGAGCTCAATGCCGCGGTAGACCAGGTGACGATCGCCGAGCTCAACGATCAGGTCTTCTATGCCCGGGTCGTGATCTCCACCAGCAACAGCACCATCGAGGTCGATGCGAGACCCAGCGATGCCATTGCGCTCGCGGTGCGCACCGGCAGCCGGATCATGGTCGACGAGTCCGTCATGGACGCCGCGGCCGTCGCCATCGAGGATGAGGAGGACTCGGCTTCGCTCGCCGCGACCGGACTCCCGCAGGGAGCCGGCGAGGAAGGTGCGCCCGAATCCGAACGCTCGGATGCCGCGCCAGCCGCCTCGGACGAGCAGCTCTCGGTGTTCCGCGACTTCATCAACTCCCTCGACCTGGACGACTTTGGCAAAAAGCAATCGAGCTGACCGACCCGACCGCGTCGCCTGCACCAGATACCAAGAGGTCGTATGGATTCTGACGTCACCATGAAACGCATCGTGCTCGACCGCATGGAGCGCTGCTCTGTCTGTCATCGCAACTTCAGCACCGATGACGTCCATATTATCAATCGACAACCTGATATGTGGACGATGCTCGTCGAATGCACCGACTGCCATGCCCGGAACTTCGTCGCCGCCCTCATGAATGACGGCGACCCGAGCGAGGCCCGGCTGGCCTTGCGCCGGCTCAGCGAAAGCGCCGCGCGAGAGTTGAAGCCGGATACCCCAGCAACGGACCCAGCGGACACCCTGCCCAAAGGGGCACCGGTTTCGTCCGCGGACGTTGCCGACATGCACACGTTCCTCGACGCATTCGATGGCGATTTCAAGCAGTTGTTCAGTCGCTGATCGCCGGCACCCGCGAGGTCGATACTGGCGCGCCAACCTGGAGTTGGCGCAAACCGCCGCAACTCCCCTGCTCGCTCCGGCACCGGCTCCGACCGACCCGCCGTATCGTCTGATCCGGCATCTCCTCGCGATCCCGCCACAGGTGCAGGCGGGAACCGCCGGCTGGGGCGTGCCCTGCTGCTATACTTGCACCGCAAGAATCCGCGCGATCAGCACCATGCTGTCGCCATGGCGTGCCCGGGTGTCGCACGTCCGCCAGGGAGGATGGTCGAGTGGCGAACGCCAATCAGACGCACGAAATGCTTCCAGTGCCCGCCCCGTTCACCGGCAGGCGGGAAATCGATCTCGACGCGGTGCGCGAGATGGTGTCCCACTTCCACTACGACGATTTCGAAGAGGCCCAGGAGCTGATCCTGTCGGCGCTGCAGGAGGTCAACGAGATCTACGGCTGGGTGTCGCCGGAGGCCGCCGAGATCGTCGCTCGCCACCTCGGCACCACCTCCGAACGCGTCTTCGCACTCCTGACCTTCTACGCCGACTTCCGCACACAGCCACGCGGGCATCATCACATGTTGATCTGCCACGGCATGGCCTGCTATGTCCACGGCTCGCAACGGCTCGTCCAGTGCATGCAGGACGACTTTGGCGTTGCCGACGGTGATACCACCGCGGATGGCAACATGAGCGTCCAGGTCGTCAACGGCTGTCTCGGTGTCTGCGACCAGGCGCCGGTCGTCAAGATCGATGACACCTACGTCGGAAATGTCGACCCCGACACCCTCACCGATCTCGTCAACCGAGCTGTCGCCAACCGCGCCGAATTCACCGAGAACGGGGAGAATCATGGTTCACACGGCACCGAGTGAGCATCTGCCGCGGCTCGCGGGACGGGAGGATTTCGAGCGTTTCATCGACGCATCCCGCCAGCGATGGTCCGCCATGTGGGAAGGCAACACGACCGTCGTCAGCGTCGGTGTCGGCAGCAGCTCTGTCGCCAAGGGCGCGCTCGCCGTACTCGCATCCGCGCGGACTCACGAGAGCGACTCCACCATCGTGCGCGAGGTGAGTGGCAACGGCGCCTTCTGGATGGAGCCGTGGGTCGAAGTCAAGCGGCCAGGCGAGCCACCGGTCGTCTACGGCGGGGTCGCACCTGAAGATGTCAGCGCCGTCATCACCGGCGCGCGCCAGGATCTCGCGGTCGGTGTACGCGCGGCCGAGGCCCACAACGGCATCCCGTCGCTTGCCGATGACCCGTTCTTCGGTCACCAGCAGCAGATCATCACCCGCAACGCCGGCGTCATCGAGCCAGACTCGATCGAGGACGCCATCGCCCGAGGCGCCTATCAGGGGTACTTCAAGGTTCTCTTCGAAATGTCGGCTGACGAAGCCATCGAAGAGGTCACCGCATCCAATGTCCGCGGCCGCGGCGGCGGAGGGTTCCCCGCCGGCATCAAGTGGGCCAGTGGACGCAAGGCGAAGGCCCGTCCGAAGTTCATCGTCTGCAACTCCCATGAGGGCGAGCCCAACGTCTACAAGGACCGCCACCTGCACGAGTGCGATCCGCATCGCATCCTTGAGGGCATCCTCATCGCCTGTATCGTGTGTGGGGCCGAACGCGGCTACAACTACATCGGCGGCGAGTATCCGCTCGCCATTCGCCGGTTCCGCAAGGCCGTTGCCGACGCCGAGCGACTCGGGTTGATCGGCAAGGACGTGCTCGGCACCGGGCATGATGTCGCCTTTCGGGTCCGAACGGGCGGCGGCGCCTACATCTGCGGCGAGGCGTCGGCGCTGATGTACTCGGTCATGGGGGTCAAGGGGCAGCCGCGCACCAAGCCGCCTCGTTCAGTGGAAGAAGGGTTGTGGAAGCGCCCGACGGTGGCCAACAACACCGAAACCCTCGCCAACATCCCCGATATCATCGTCAACGGCGGCGAGTGGTACGCCGGGATCGGTACCGAGAACAGCAAGGGTACCAAACTGATGACGGTGCAGGGCCCGCTCAAGCGCCACGGCGTCGTCGAAGTGCCGATGGGGGTCACGCTCAACCACCTCTTCAACGACATCTTCGGGGGCATGCGCGAGGGGTCTGAGTTCAAGGGAGTCCAGACCGGTGGCGTTTCCGCCGGCCCGCTGACGCAGGATCATCTCGACATGCCGGTCGATTTCGACTCGCTCGGCGATGTCGGCGGTATGCTCGGCTCTGGCGGCTGGGTCATCTTCGACCAGCATGTCTGCGTCGTGGACTTCGCCCGCTACCTCACTGCCTTCAATCGCTACGAGTCATGCGCCAAGTGCGTGCCGTGCCGGCTCGGCAACCCGGCGCTGGTCGAGATCCTGGACCGGATCCGGCTTGGTCGTGGTACGCTCGACGACCTGGCGCTCATCAAGCGCACCAGCCACCACATCATTCAGCTTTCGCTGTGTGGCCTCGGCCAGGTCGCCCCGGTACCGCTGATGGGCATGATCCAATTCTACGAAGAGGAATTCCGCCGGCACATCGTCGATGGTGTCTGCCCGACCGGCACCTGCCCGATCTCCACAGGTGACGCCGTCCTCGCCGCGGGCGACTGACGCATCATCCGGAATTCCGTATATGCGGAAGACCCCTCCCGGCTGATCGCCGGGCGGGGTGTTCCGCATTTCG